>JBGPLV010000146.1:0-5535 GCA_041486625.1 Elusimicrobiota bacterium | reverse complement strand
TTACACGGCGCCGACCGCCATCCGTGCCTTCATGCGCTGGGGTGAGGATTGGCCCCGCAAACACGACATGTCTTCGCTGCGGCTCTTGGGTTCAGTGGGAGAACCCATTAATCCCGAGGCCTGGATGTGGTATCAGCGCGTGATCGGCGGTGGAAGGTGCCCGATTGTCGATACCTGGTGGCAGACCGAGACGGGTTCCATCATGATTACGCCTCTTCCCGGCGCCACTCCCACCAAACCGGGAAGTGGGACCTTTCCTCTCCCAGGAATCGAAGTCGATGTCGTGACGCGGGAAGGACAGCCTGTGCCGGCGGGCTCGGGTGGTTTTCTTATTTTGAAGAAACCGTGGCCCTCGATGCTGCGTGGAATTTACGGAGATCCTGAGCGATACAAACAACAGTATTGGAGCCAGATCAAGGGGTGCTATTTCACCGGTGATGGCGCGCGCCGCGACAAAGACGGCTATTATTGGATCATGGGCCGCGTGGATGACGTGATTAATGTCGCGGGTCACCGTTTGGGCACAATGGAAATCGAAAGCGCTTTGGTCAGTCACCCTTCCGTCGCGGAGGCGGCCGTAGTGGGAAAGCCAGATGAGCTGAAAGGCACCGCCATTTCCGCTTTTGTGACGCTTAAGTCCGGTCAAGAAAAGTCAGAAGGCCTGAAGGACCTGCTCCGCCAGCATGTGACCAAGGAGATCGGATCCATCGCCCGACCGGATGAAATCCGTTTCTCTGACGCCCTTCCCAAGACACGCTCCGGCAAGATCATGCGGCGGCTCCTGCGTGATATCGCGGCGGGATCTCAAACGGTTGGGGATACGACCACCCTCGAGGATTTATCCGTCCTGGCGAAGTTAAGAGAGGAAGACGAGTGAGCAAGCATTACATTTATCTCGATCACAACGCGACGACCAAGCCTCGGCCCGAGGTCGTGGAGGCGATGCTGCCCCATTTGCGGGGTCACTACGGCAACGCGTCCAGTATTTATCAGCTGGGACAAGAGGAGCGCAAGGCCATCGATATCGCTCGCGAGCAGCTGGCGAAGCTGATCGGTGTGCAGAACCCTGAAGAGATCGCTTTTACCGGTGGGGGATCGGAATCCATCAATTGGGCGATTAAGGGCGTAGCGTTTGCGAACCGCGACAAAGGGAAACACATCGTCACGACCAAGATCGAGCACAGCGCGGTCATGAAGACCTGTAAATATCTCGAAACGATTGGATGGCACGTCACTTATGTGGGAGTCGACTGGCATGGGCGCGTCGAGCCGGCCCACATCCGTGAGGCGATCACCAAGGAGACGGTTTTGGTGAGCGTGATGCATGCCAACAATGAAATCGGAACGATCGAACCGGTAGAAGAGATCGGGAAAATCTGCCGAGAGAAAAGCGTCCCTTTGCATGTCGACGCCCTTCAAACCGTCGGCAAAATCCCCATCTCCGTCGAGGCGCTGGGCTGTGATCTCTTGTCCATCGGAGCGCATAAATTTTATGGTCCGAAAGGCGTGGGTGCGCTGTACATTCGACTGGGCACAAGGATTCATCCGCTGATTCATGGCGGGAGCCATGAACGAAACCGCCGGGCGGGAACGGAAAACGTGGCGGGGATTGCAGGTCTAGGTGTGGCGGCTGAACTAGCATTGAAGGACATGAAGCATGATGAAAAACACGTGCGCCATCTGCGGGACAAATTGGAAAAAGCCATTCTTCAGCACGTGGAATGCGCGCGTTTGAACGGAGACCCGGAGCATCGGATGTTTAACACGTCGAACCTCAGCATCGAGGCAGTCGAAGGAGAAGGCCTGATCATCGGTTTGGATATGCAGGGGATTTGCGTTTCTTCCGGGAGCGCCTGCTCTTCGGGTCAAACCGAGCCGTCGCACGTCTTGAAGGCCATCGGAATTCCGATGGAGCTGGCCAAGGGATCCATTCGGTTTTCTCTAGGCAGAGAAAATACGGATGAAGAGATCGATAAGGTCATCGACGTGTTCCCAAAGGTGGTCGAACGGCTGCGCGGGCTCTCACCTCTTTGGAGCGACTATAAGAAAGGTTTGCGCAAGTCGGTGATTGCCGGGAAGGCCGCATGAAAACGAAAGTTGTGGTAGCGATGTCGGGTGGCGTCGACAGCTCCGTGACCGCAGCCTTGCTGAAAGAACAGGGTTATGAGGTCTACGGAGTGACGATGCGTCTTTCCGACCGGCAGGAGACCGAGGGCCGCAAGTTCGGCGGCTGCTGTGGTTCCAAGGATTTTTACGACGCGCGATCGGTCGCGCAAACGCTCGATATCCCACATTACAGTTTTGATTATGTCGAGAAGTTCCGGGGCTCGGTGATCGGGTACTTCAAAGACAGTTATATGAAGGGTGAAACCCCGAATCCCTGCATTGCGTGCAATCAAAACGTCAAGTTCGATGCTCTTTTGAATCATGCGACCGCGCTTGGGGCAGACTATTTGGCGACCGGGCATTATGCCAGGATTGAACGACACGATGGACCCCCGACTACGACCTCGGGGGTGACGACAAAAACGTCATCCCCGCGTGTCTCTGGCGGGGATCCATCATATTTGTTGAAGAAGGCGATGGACCCTTCCAAAGATCAATCCTACGTCCTTTACGGTCTCAGACAGAAGGAGTTGTCGAAGCTTCTTTTTCCGTTAGGGGAATTGACTAAGACCGAAGTCCGCGAGATCGCGCGCCGATACAGCCTGCGAACGGCGGACAAGCCGGACAGCTATGAAATCTGCTTCGTTCCCAATGAAGATTACAGGCAATTTATTTCCGAAGAAGTTCCCGCTGAACAAAGGCCTTCGGGATCCATTCGCCATGTGGATGGTCGCGTGTTGGGTCAGCACAAGGGGCTACCTTACTACACGATTGGTCAACGGGAAGGACTTGGAATTTCCGTGGGTAAGCCCTTGTACGTGACGAAATTGGATACAGAAACCAATACGCTCGTGGTGGGGGATAAAGAGGATGTGCTCTCCACTAGTATGGCCGTTCGGGATGTGACCTGGGTGAGTGGTGTGGCTCCCAAATTGCCTTGTGACGTGTCGGTCAAAATTCGGTCTAGGCATGTGGAGTCGCCGGCGACGCTCTTCTCATCGTCATTCCCCGCGGGTGCTGGCGGGGAATCCATGGATCCCCGACAGGGGCACTCGGGGATGACGACGATGAAGGTTGTTTTTGATCAGCCCCAATCGGCCATCACACCCGGCCAGGCCGCGGTGTTCTACAATGGAGATATCGTCCTAGGCGGAGGCGTCATCGACCATGTCTGAAAAACGCGAGATCTACTTTGATAATGCCGCGACCAGCTTTCCCAAGCCGGACGCGGTCGAAACAGGCCTGCTCAATTATCACCGTCATCTGGGTGCCTCGGCGGGTCGCGGCGCTTACCCGCGCGCCGTTTTGGCGGGCCGGCTTCTCGAGGACACTCGAAAACTTCTGGCCTCCTTCTTTAACATCCGTAAGCCCAGCCAGATCATCTTTACCTTCAACGCGTCCGATGCTTTGAATCTGGCTATCAAGGGCCTCGATTGGCGCTTGGGAGATAACGCGGTCGTGTCCGTGATGGAGCACAACTCCGTTTTGCGTCCCCTCCACGCGCTGAAAAACCGCAAGGGCATCAAAATCATCAAGGTGAAAGCCAATCCTGAGGGGATTGTAGACCCGATCGATGTGGCCAAAGCCATCGATTCGCACACGCGCCTGGTGGCAATCGTGCATGCTTCGAACGTGACGGGCAGTGTCCAGCCGATTGCGGAAGTGGGGGACATCGCCAGCCGCAAAGGGGTTCCGTTTCTCGTGGATGCGGCCCAGTCCGCCGGGGTTCTTCCGATCGATGTCGAGTCGATGAAGATTGATCTCTTGGCGCTCCCAGGGCATAAAGCCCTTTTGGGGCCGTTGGGAACAGGGGCCCTGTATATCCGCGAGGGACTGGATCTTGAGACGCTTCGAGAAGGCGGAACGGGAAGTCAATCGGAGCATGAAGTGCAGCCCGATTTTCTCCCAGATAAATACGAGCCTGGTTCGCATAACGCCCTGGGGATCGCCGGCTGGAAAGGCAGTCTTGAGTTTTTGCTGAAGGAAACTGTGGCCAAGGTGCGAGCTCATGAAAAACGCCTCACCGAGCAATTTCTTGCCGGTGTCCGTAAGATTCAGGCGCTCCAGGTGTACGGCCCGAAAGATGCGGCCAAGCAGGTCTCCTTGGTGTCCCTCCGGCTGGGAGATTTCGCGCCGCTTGAGCTTTCTCACCGCCTCTTTGAGCGCGGGGGTTTCATGACCCGTTCCGGACTTCACTGCGCGCCCGGCGCCCATCAGACGATCGGGACCTATCCGCTCGGAACAACGCGCTTCTCCTTCGGCTATTTCAACACCTCCGAGGAGATTGATAAGGCAATTGCCGTGCTTGCCGCCATCGCCAAAAACCCCACCGTCGCGATTCACTAGGGATGTCCCTTCCCTGGCTGGATCATCTCATCGTGAAGTCAGCGACCGAACTCGAGTTGGCGCGAAAGACCGTCTTTCAGTTCGGGCGCGCGGTGACGCAGGCCATGGCGAAAAATCCCGTCCAGGATTGGGAGGCGGCCGCCTGGACGCGAGGTCTGAAAACAGGGTTGATTCGTTTGGAGGGGTATTTCTTTCGCGTGGGGTCTGGAAAACGCTCGCCGCTTTCCTTTTTCGTCCGCAACGACCAGGACCTCTACGTGGGACTCCGCCGTGAGTCCATCACGCAAGCCGCGACTTACGTGAGCCTGGTCACGGATTATGGGTATTCCCGCTCGCAGACCCGTTTCGAGTCTCAATGGATGGATGTGGCGGTGTATGGTCCGGAGGGAAGGGCCTGGATTTATGCAGAAAACAAGGCCGGTCAAAAGACTTTAGAAGAGCTTTGCGCTCGGCTTGCTACGGAGTTCCAAACTGATGTGCCAAAAATTGATCCTGAGGCCAACATTTTTGACGACGCCCTGATGAAGGCCCAACATATCTGGCGCCACCGCCCGCGCTATTTCTGGGGAGTGTGCCCAACCATTAGTAAACCGTATCTGCTTCATTACGGGCGAAACGGATTTGAATTGGATGCGTTAAGCGATTTACCAGGAATGTGGGAGTTGGATCTCTAAGCGGACTGCCGCGTGAGTGGAGAAGTCTTAAAGAATGAGGTTCCCAATGAACCTATGGATAGCCAAGCTATCAAAATACTCGCGGCCACGGCCAAGGGTCGTAAGTAGCCTGCTGGAAAACGCCGGAGCGTCTTCGATTTCGAAGGCATCGGCTTGGTCCGGAAGACTTCTCCGCGGCCGGGGTATATCCATAAGTTCGGAAGTGCGCGCAATGAGGGCAAGACGCGCTCCAGTTTGGCAGGATCTTCGACGATTGTCGGGTGCTGAAGTCCTAACAATTGAAGGCGGTCCAAGATTTTCTTTCCCGGTCCCCTCCGCACATAGCCCTCAAAGACATCGCCGGCTATCATTGCGCCTGCCTCTTTCTTTGTGCCGAGCATGATAAAAAATATGCTACTCGGGGTGTGCA
>JBGPLV010000145.1:0-5588 GCA_041486625.1 Elusimicrobiota bacterium | reverse complement strand
GACCACGCAGAATGCGACCTCGGTTTCAATCGATCAAGGGATCGGCTCGGTGGGAACAAACGGCAACAAAACAGTTAGCCCCGCCGTCACCACCACTTATACGCTTACGGCCACTGGACCCGGCGGAAGCGCCACGGCAAAGGTGACCGTCACGGTGACGTCAACGCCTCCGGGAGTTGATTGTGGCGATGGCACGTGCAGCGCGGGATCGGAAACATGCTCGAGCTGCGCGCAAGACTGCGGCGCCTGCCCGCCGCTTGTCACGTTCACGGCGAACCCCACAACTATTCCTCAAGGAAGCCCCTCTACGTTGAGCTGGACCACCCAGAATGCAACGATAGCCTCTATTGACCAAGGCATTGGGTCTGTTCCTTTAAACAGCAGCATCCAGGTCACACCTTCGGCTACGACCACCTATACTTTAACGGCCTCGGGCGCGGGAGGGACAGTAACGGCCCAAGCGACGGTCACGGTGACCCCGCCGCCTCCCACGGTCCAATTTAGCGCGCTCAATTACACCCAGAGTGAAAGCGCCGGTGCGGCCACCATTACCGTGACTCGAACGGGGACTGACCTGAGTCAACCCTCGAGTGTGATGTTTGCAACCTCGGATGGGACCGGCGTCGCCGGCAAAAATTATGTGGGGGTCTCCGGCACTTTGAGCTTCGCCGCTAATGATCCCAGTAGCAAAACCTTTGATGTGCCGATCATCAACGATGGGTTAGCCGACGGAAATAAAACGGTGAACTTAACCCTGAGCAACCCGACGAGTGCCACACTCGGAACGCCCAATACAGCAACTTTGACAATAACTGACGTCGGCGCTCAAAATCCTCCGCCGCCCGCGCCCTTTATCAGCGAACTCGTGCCCTACACCGCGCCGGCAGGTTATGGCTCTAATTTCCCGATGCATGTTTTGGGATCAGGATTTGCACCAGATGCGCAAGTTCACTGGAACTTTAACAGTGTGGATTCGGTCTTCGCGAACCCTGTGGTTGTGAGTTCCTCGGAGATTGATGTCACGGTGCTGCCAGGGCAGGTCAGTCAGCCGGGCCCGGCTACCGTCACGGTAGTCAATGTCTCGGCAGCCCTAACGTCAAATCCGGCCACTTTCACGATCCGCCAGCCGGGCACCGGCTATCCGCCTCCGTTTATAGGCATTCCGTTGGCAAGTCCTCCCACGACCTATACCACAACGTCGAATTTAAGCGTACAAGGCGGTACCTTGACCGGAGGGACCGTCAGTTACACGTGGAGTCTGACCGGACTCAATCCTGCTTCGAATGTGACTTTCACCAATTGCACGACGGACGGCAGTAACTGTATGGCCACCTTCCCGCCTACGACTGGCACGGTCACCTATCATATCAAGGCGACCATCTTGGATGGGCTCTCCCACTTTGCGGTGGATTCCGTCGCCGTGGACGTCGTCGTGATTCAAAACGCCACGTCCATTGCGGTGACGCCCAAGACCCAAACGATCGGGGTTAATGTGCCGCTAAATCTGACGGCCACCGTTAAAGATCAATGGGGACATACAATGTTGGGTCAGACACCGACCTGGACGAATTCAGGCGGTTCACTGACGTCTGCTAGCGGCCTGAGCACCTCTTTCTACGCCAGCGACGCAAGCATTCCCCCAGTGACAATCAAAGCCCTCGTTACCCCCGCTCATGGTGCGCCTCTGTCAGACTTCGCAACAGTCACCATTGTGGTGAGTGGATCGGGCTTGGGCGGAGATCTATCGAACGCCAAAGCGTACCCAGTGCCCTGGAAGTCGAGCGGCGGCGATCCCTTCATCCACTTCACAGGCTTGGCACCCGGATCGCGCATCCGCCTCTTCACCATCACGGGCCATATCGTGCAAACTTTGGACTCTCCCACGGGCGGCGATGTCTCCTGGGACATCAAGAATGCGGACCTCAACCGCGTCTCCAGCGGCGTCTACATGTACATCATCGAAGGCGCCGGCCAGAAAAAAGAAGGCAAACTGGTTGTCATCCAGTAAGCCTATTACCCCATCATTTCCGCTCTCAACTAGAAAATGCCCATGACCGCGACCATCCTTTTGATCGATGATGACGTCCACTTGGTCCAGATGCTTAAGTCGAGCCTCGAGGGCGAGGGATATCACGTCCTGACCGGGTTCGACGGACAGATGGCGGTGAATCTCGCCACCACCCGCAAACCTCACCTGATCATCATGGACGTCAATATGCCGATGACCAACGGCCTGAAAGCGCTCGAATTTCTGCGTAAAACTCCGGCGACAACCCAGATTCCTGTCATTTTCCTCTCTGGGGAGAAATCGGGCACCATTTACCCGGTCATCGAATCAGTTCAGCGCGTAGCCTTCCTGAAAAAACCCCTTGATATTGAGCATCTTCTCTCCATGATCCGGCAGTACCTCCAACTGTACAAAGCCGCCTGAAGTCCCTTTTAGTAGAATAAAGCTCTGATGATCGACAAAAATCTTGTTACGGAACTGGAGCGTATTGCAGAGCCGGGTCCTCTCTTGCTCGAACTGCATCAGCGTTTTGGCGGCCGGGTGGCTATCGCGACGAGCGGACAGCCCACGGATACGGCCATTATCGCCCTGGCGGTCAAGATCGGGGTCAAGAAACCCCGCGTGTACACGACCGACACCCACCGGTTGTTCCCGGAAACCTACGCGTATTTTGAAACGCTGGAGAAATTCTTCAAGATCAAAATCGAACGCTTTGCGCCTCCCGAAAAAGAGCTTTCCCGCATGATCGAACAGCATGGGGAATATTTGTTTTTTGACAGCCGGGAAAAGCAGGAATACTGCTGTCATGTGCGAAAAGTACTGCCCAATCAAAAGGCGCTCGAGTCCCTGGATGTCTGGGTGACCGGTCTACGGCGTGATCAGTCCGCTTCCCGGGCTGAGCTCCTGAGGATGGAAATTATTGACTATCAAGGGCGGGCTATTTTAAAGGTCAATCCCCTCGTCGACTGGACAGAACAGCAGGTAGCGGATTACCTCAAAGCCACCAAAATTCCGAATCATCCTCTGTTTGAAAAGAAGCTCCCGGGCGGGTGGCGCTACGAGTCTCTCGGCTGCATCATGTGCACCACTCCCATCGGACCTGACGAGCCCCGCCGCGCTGGCCGCTGGCGGTGGTTCAACGCTCTCGACGACAAAAAAGAGTGCGGCCTCCACCTTCCTTCCTCGAAATAGCCCGCGAGCTCGCCCTCCAGGCCGCCGCTCGCATCATGGAATTGGGCCAATCGCCGCTCGTCCGCCAGCGCAAGGCCGATCACTCCCTCGTCACGAACGCAGATTTTGAAGCCGACCGCATCATCCGCGAGGGTTTACGGAAAGTGTTCCCTGATCACGCCATCTTGACGGAGGAAAGCGGCCTGCACGGCCGGGCCACCGCCGAGTATTTGTGGGTGGTTGATCCGTTGGACGGCACCAAAGCCTACGCCGAGGGAATTTCCGGATATAGCGTGATGGTCGGGTTATTAAAGGCGGGAAGACCGTGCTTGGGGGTGGTAGTGGACCCTCTGGAAGGTCATCTCTATGAAGCGGTACGGGGAGAAGGGTCGTATTTCTTTGCCCTCACCCCTACCCTCTCCCGCCTGCAGGCGGGAGAGGGCGAAGCGAAGCCGCGGGTGAGGGCACGTGTATCGAGTCGTACAAAGTTGGAGGAAATGCCCGTCATCACCTCCACCGGGTTTCCGCCTGCTCTCGAAAAAGACCTGCGCCGCCGTCTTCCGGGCCCCTGGATCCCGGCGGTCAACAGTGTTGGGGTCAAAGTCGGATACCTGACCCGGGAGCTTGCGGATATCTACATCAACCATCAGCGGGTACACTATTGGGACACCTGCGCGCCGCAGATTATTCTGGAAGAAGCGGGGGGAGTCATCACCTTTTTGGACGGGGAATCTTTAAGCTATTCTCTGGGAACGGGATCCTATCGGCACCGGGGACCTACTCTGGCCACCAACGGCTTACGACACAAGGACATTCTCACTATTCTTCGTTCAACTAAGCCGCCGCTTTCCTGATCGGCTCGGCTGCGGGAGGGCCTGGCGGGATGTCCTTTTCAAGTAAATCAAAGAGCGGAGCTAGTGAATAGGGTTTGACGAGAAAGGCGTAGGCGCCCCGGTCCATCGCCTCACGCATCCGGCCGACGTCCGTGACCGTGCTCTCCACAATGACGCGCGTATGCGGCGCGAGCTCTCTCCAGGCGTTGATCAGCCGCAAAGGATTGGGCCCCTCAAAATCAAGGTCTAAAATAACCACACTCGGCTGCACCGCGGCGAATATGGACGCGGCGATCTCCGGCGCCGGGCAGGTCCACGTCAAATAACCACGGTCTTCAAAGGCGTGTCTCAAGGTGTTGCGAAGGTTCGTGTTATTCTCGACGATCATGATCGTTACGGGTTTCATGCTCAAGAGTGACTCCAAACGACCTTCTGCAACAGGTCCAAAAAAAATTGGGACCCCGCCACGCGTCAGGCGGGCCCGCCAGTTGTGTGGCGGGTTTTTTGTGATTTTCTTGAGCCGCAAAATTGATATGCTGAAACCCATATGGGCCGAGTGAACTATGCTGCGCTCTCGACGGAACAGACTCACCCCCGATCGAAAAATCTAGACCGTTTATCACCCTCCCAGATCGTCCGTTTGATGAACCGGGAAGACAGACAGGTCCTTCAGGCCATCGCGCAGGCCAGAAAGCGCGTCGTCAGGGCCATTCGGCTCATCGTCCAAGCCTTGCGGAAAGACGGTCGTCTATTTTTTATCGGAGCTGGGACCAGCGGCCGGCTGGGGGTCATAGAAGCGGCTGAGTGCCCCCCGACCTTTAGCACCCCTCCGGGCTTGGTCCAAGCGATCATGGCGGGGGGTAAATCAGCGGTTTTTCGCTCCAAGGAAGGGTCCGAGGATTCGGAGAAAGAGGCTGTATCGGCCGTTCGGCGGGCCGGCGTTGGACGAAATGATGTGGTGGTGGGAATTGCCGCCAGCGGGGTGACACCTTTTGTTCGTTCAGCCCTCCGAGCCGCTCGGGGACGAAGGGCCCATACGGTGCTCCTGACCTGCAATCCGGGACCTCCCGCGAATCTGGCCCATGTCGTGATCGCTTTGCGGACAGGTCCCGAGATCCTGGCGGGTTCGACCCGACTCAAAGCCGGCACCGCCTGTAAGATGGTCTTAAACATGCTGACCACCGCTAGCATGGTCCGGTTGGGCAAGGTCTACGGGAACCGGATGGTGGATCTTGCACCGAAATCCCGCAAGCTCGTGGAACGCGGCGTCCGCCTTATCCAGGATCTGGGGCACGTAAGCGAAAAAGAGGCGCGGCGGCTATTCAAGGAATCCCGCAGGCACGTTAAAGCGGCTATCGTCATGGCGCGCAAAAAAATATCATACCCTCATGCGGTAGAAAATCTAACGCGCGCGCGAGGATTCCTGAGGAACGTCCTATGAAACTAAAACCGGAACAAGAAGTAGAAGCGTTGGGACTATTGAAAACCCTTCCGCTCTTCGCCGGATGCGAGGAGGGCGCCTTGCAATCCATGGTCAAGCTTCTCGATGCCCGGGACGTAGCCCTCGGGAAAGTTGT
>JBGPLV010000144.1:0-5595 GCA_041486625.1 Elusimicrobiota bacterium | reverse complement strand
GGCGTCCGACGTCATGGCCGATGGCCGCGGACGGACAATTCATGGACCGCATCCACCAGCGCTTTTACATGACCCACGGGGGTGTTGGGGAGAACTCCATGGCCCAGATTGAAAATGTGTCCGGGGCGGTCGGCAGCCTGGTCTAGTATGCGCTTAGCCTGTCGGCGGATCTCCGGGACCTCCGAGAATAGAACCGCAGGGTCTAGATTTCCCTGGATGGCGACGTCCCCCAAGCGTTTCCAAGCGGAGTCGAGTTCCACCCGCCAATCGATTCCGATGACCGAACTGCCGGCCTCCTTCATCAGTTCAAGGAGCATGGCGGTCTCGGTGCCAAAGTGAATGACCGGCGTTCCTGGCCGGATCCCTGCAATGACTTGACGGCTGTAGGGCAGCACATACCTTCGGTAGTCTTCCGGCGATAGACACCCCACCCAACTATCGAAAAGTTGAACGGCTTGGGCTCCGGCCTTGATTTGGGCGTTGAGGTAACCGATCAGGCTGTCGGCGATTTTATTCATCAGCCGCTTCCAGGCGTCCGGAGCGTTATACATCAGGGATTTCGTGTGTATAAAATTGCGCGCCCCTTTCCCTTCAATCATGTAGGACGCCAGTGTAAAGGGAGCACCCGCAAACCCAATGAGAGGAATATGGGAGGGAAGCTCTTTTCGTGTTTTGCGGATCGCTTCATAAACAAATTCAAGGCCGTCTCCGTCATGGACAGCCGCAAGGCGCGCTACATCACCGGCTTCGCGGATTGGGTTATGGATCACGGGTCCGTCTCCCTTGGCATACTCAAGACTCAGTCCCATGGGTTCCACCAAGACCAGGATGTCTGAGAAGATAATGGCCGCATCCACGCCGAGGCGTTTGACCGCATAGACCGTGACCTCCGTCGCCAGGTCGGAGTCCTTGCACAGGTCTAAAAAGCTGTGGCGGTCCCGGACATCACGATATTCCTTCATGTAACGGCCCGCTTGTCTCATGAGCCAGACCGGGGTGTAAGGCGTCGGCTCACGGCGGCAGGCCTTCATGAATGGCGAATTCTCAAGGGAGGAGCGGGGGAACGGAGGAGCTGAGGAAGGGGTGACTTCGATGGACTTTTTTCCCGCATTTTCGCTCTTTCGCTCTTCCGCTCGTCGTTTGCGTTCAAGAAGGCCGGGGCCACGACGGGTGGCCTCCTCCACCAAATTCGCCATCTTCGGTTGCTCCGGCTGCAGATCGACAGGGACTCCGTATTCATCGAGGAACTCGGTGCAAACCGGGCCCACCGAAGCCACAACCGTCTGCCGGAGGCCGTCCCGGAATTCCTTTTCCAAGCCCTCTTCCTGGGCGAAACGCAAAACCTGCTGGATTTGATTGGAGTTGGTGAAGAGAACGATGTCGGCTTGGCCCCCGATCACCGCATGAAGTGCCTGCCGAAGCGGTTCGGTATCCTCGGGCAGCGTCCATCGGTAGACCGGCACGCGCAGCACCTTGGCGCCGCGGTCGGCTAAGCCATCGAGGAGCTCTTCATTGGCCGTCCCATACTCTTGGACCGCCACCGTTTTCCCTTGCACCGGCCCTAGTTGGTCAACGGCGGTCAAGACATCGCGCCACGTGGCAGGATCGATCACCGGCAGAGCATGGGCAAGGCCCTTTTCCCGGAGCGCTTCCATAGTTTTCGGGCCACGGGCAATAAGTGGGATTTTCTTTAGCGCATGAAGCACGCGCTCATCGGGACACTGGGTTCCCACCACATCCAGTAACGCCTTAACCCCTACCCCAGTGGTAAAAAGAACAAGATCGATGTTGCCCGTGAGGAGCTTCTTGCCAAACGCCAGAGCCTCCTGGTTTTCGTGCAAGGGGACTTCTTGCATAGAAGGTGCCACGAGAGCTTCTGCGCCGCTTTGTCTAATGAGGGAAGACATCTCACGGCTTCGGCGGCTTTCAAAAGAAACGATGCGAAGGCCCGACATAACGGCATTCTACCAAAGGTCGAGAGGGTGGATGCTCCAGGGGATTATTGTTCGCTGCAGTAGACGTATTTCTGCGGAGGCGCCGTGATATCCATTGGCGTGTGGGTAGAAAAAGGGTCTTGAAACATGCAATTGCCGGATCCCCCAATGTTATCGACGCAGTAGCTCCAAATAGCGGTGTTGGTGAGGTCGTTGCGCATGGTGACTCGAATGACATGCGCAATGTCAGCCCCTGCTATATCGCTCCAATTCTCCCAATTGTAACTCCAATTCGGACAAGGTGCGACGGGCCACTTTTTTAATGAGTTGCTCGTGACGAAGCTGGGGGGAAGAGAAGTGTCAAAGGGGGCCCAAGCGCTATTCGTGGTGTAGTCCGTGTAACCGGCCATCGCGATCGCATCCATATTGGCCCTCATTTGAGAAAACCGAATTCTAGCCTGAAGCACAGCGTAGGAAGCCGAAGCGATGCCGGCCAGAATCGCCATGATGGCCATGGCCACCATCATTTCAAGGAACGTCCAACCTCCTGTGGATCCCAGCCTGTTCAAAAGTTTCTTCATAGCGTGGAGACAAACCTAATTTCTCGAGGAATACGGTCCGGCCCGACCAGAATAACGCGGTCTTTCAGGATTCGAGAAGTCACCCCTTTAACCCGGGAATGATTCCACTCAAAGAGTCCTCCGTCGCGCGCCGTATAACTTACCCCTTCGTAGAACATGAGAGCCAGGGGCCTTTGAGAGCTCACTTGGAAAATCCCTTTCAGCGTCAAGGCGGACAAGGAAGGTAAAGCCGGTTCATCAAAGATCATGCGCGGTTTTTTCGTTAACTGGGCATCTTCAGAGGAATAGACGCTTTTGTAAGGTTTGGTGGACGTCACTTTATCGTAAGAGGCGACACCTTCTGAGGGAAAATTCGCCGCAGGGGCAGGCGAGGTGGGTGATCTTTGGGCGGCCATGGCGGTTTTTTTCTGGTCGTAGAAAAAGCGGGAAGCTCGCGAGACCATTTCCATTTGTATTTTATAGGGAACCATTTCCTTGGTCGGCTGATCAATAACAGGTAGAATTTCGGCAATGGTATCCTGTTGTTCAGCCTCGTCTGTGATAACAAGACGTTTTCCCTGCCCGCCTATAATTCGCTTTCCTGTTGGATTTTTCACGAGAATGCCAAGCACGCGCGACACATCGGAAATATCCGCATTTTTGAGCCGATATTCCCGGGTGATTAAATATTCGGCCCAAGCCAGAGTCATTCCATAGCCAAGGAGTAAAAGGAGCAAAAAGGGCACGCGTCCTTGGTGATCAAATTTGTGCCAACGCATAGGTTTATGTAGCTGATTCATGTTGTTTTTGCAAGAGGTTTTCAAAAGGCATAAATTGATAGAATAAGCGCCTTATGCCAGAGCTTTTTGAGTGCCGGGCGTTTTCCAGTTCTTACACGACGGATGGACGTTTTTCTTATCCCGGAGCGACCCCGCATTATGCCCCCGATAGGACCTTTGATACCCGGCATATCCGTTTGGAGCTCGCCCTCGATTTCCCCCGCAAGACCCTCCGAGGGCAGTGTGTAACAAGCCTGCGGGCGATTGCCGACCGCGCCACCGAGATGGTCTTTGATGCCGTCGATTTCAAGGACTTGAAGGTCAGCTCCCTGGGGAAAGCGCTCAAGTTTGAATACACCGGCCGGCAGATCAAAGTCCGTTGGCCGACACCTGTGAAGCGGGGAACGACGGTCGACGTGACCCTGCGGTATCGCGTGACCCAGCCTAAGTTGGGGCTTCATTTTGTCGGTCCTGACCGCCACTACCCCCGAAAACCTGTGCAGGTCTGGACCCAAGGGGAAGACGAATACAATCGCTATTGGTTTCCCTGCCACGACGCTCCGCAAGAAAGAATGACCACCGAGATGATCGTCACAGTCCCGGAACGTTTCACCGCCATCTCCAATGGAGCGCTCCTCGGCATCAAGCGGCGGGGACGGACCCGGACCTTTCACTGGAAGCACAATGTGCCCCATTCTCCTTACCTGGTGTCCCTTGCGGTAGGCGAATTCAGCGAGATCAAGGACCGGTGGAAACACGTGCCCGTCCTCTACTATTGCCCGCCCGGCCGCGAAGAAGACGCCAAGCGGGCCTTCGGGAAAACCCCCAAGATGATCGATTTCTTCTCGAAGAAACTGGGAGTACCCTATGCCTACGCGAAGTATTCCCAGGTGGCCGCCGTTGATTTCATCTATGGAGGCATGGAGAACACCTCGTGCACCACGCAAACGGCCCTCACCCTGCACGACGAGCGAGCGCATCTCGATTTCTCCAGCGACCCGCTCGTGGCGCACGAGCTCGCGCACCAGTGGTTCGGGGATCTTGTCACCTGCAAAGACTGGTCGCACGCCTGGCTGAACGAAAGCTTTGCCACCTACTTTGAGGCGCTGTTTAGGGAATATGACCTCGGAGTAGACGAATTCAAGTATGAGATGCGCGGCAACGCCGAAGCCTATTTTGACGAGGATAAAGAAAGGTACAGGAGGCCGCTCTCCACGAAGTTTTATAAAAATACCAACGATCTTTTCGACCGGCACCTCTACGAGAAAGGATCCTGCATCCTCCACATGATTCGTAGGCTGCTCGGTGAGGATGACTGGTGGCGTTCGATCCATACGTATCTGGTGAGCCACAGAGCCGAAGGCGTGGAAACGATCAATTTAATTGACGCCATCCAAGAGGCGACCGGGAAAAATATGCGCTCGTTCTTCGATCAATGGGTTTTTAAAGGGGGACATCCGGAGCTTAAAGTACGCACGTGGTGGAATGCCAAAGAAAAGAAGGCCTTTGTTCGTGTGCTCCAAACCCAAACCGTGAGCGACGAGACCCCCCTCTATTCCATGCCCGTTGAATTGGATGTGTATGTGGGCGGGAAACCGCGCCGGTTCAAGGAAACCATCGACAAGAAAGAACATCTTTTCTCCTACGCGCTCCCCTCCGCGCCGTCTTGCGTGCTTTTTGATCCCGAGCACACCGTGCTCAAGCGCGTGGATTTCGCCAAGCCGGAGTTGATGTGGGTGGAGCAGCTCAGCGTGGATCCTCACGTTTTGGGACGCATCGATGCGGCTGAAGCGCTGGGCCGGGCCTCAGGTCCCACGGCCGCTCAGGCGTTGCGTCAAGCGCTCACAAAGGAAAAATTCTGGGGCGTTCAGTGCGAGATCGCGCGGGCTTTAGGGCTCAGCCGGTCGACGCAGGGAATGGACGCTCTTCTCGACGCTCTCATAACGATCGAACACCCGAAAGTCCGGCGGGCGGTCTACGAAGCGCTGGGCAATTACCCTTCGCCGAAGGTTCTGCAGGAAGTGCGTGCCCGCTATGATTCGGAGAAGAGCTATCTGGTCGAAGCGGAAGCGATCCGAACTCTGGGCCGGATGAAAGACCCGGGGCTTCTGAGTCTCTTCAAAGCCTATTTGAAAAAGGAATCGTGGAACGATATTTTTCGCTGCGCGGCCTTGGATGCGATTGGATCCTTGCAGTTGGCGGAATCGGTTCAGGTCCTGAAGGAATACAGCCGTTACGGCTACCACCCGAACGTCCGCATGACGGCGATCCGGCGTTTGGGCGCTCTTGGCCGCGCCCGCGAGGACATTCAGAATCATCTGC
>JBGPLV010000143.1:0-5599 GCA_041486625.1 Elusimicrobiota bacterium | reverse complement strand
GTGCCGAACTTCGTACACTTCTTTACACGGCAAAGTCGGTCCCACGACTGCATTGTGGTCCGTTCTGTTGGTTTCGAGACATCGTGACTTGGATCACCTCCGGCAGCCGCGCGGGGCAAGAGCGCGCAAAGCTCGCGGTTCTGACCCGTTATCTGGAGGAAACGGCTCATCGGTATGATGTGTTCTTGATCCCGGCGGCTCTCCCGCTGCCGGGGCCCCCCAGCGCCAAGCCGCTCGAGCCATTTCGGGATCAGGAAGTTATGCGGGAGGCAGCCCAGTTCTTCCAAGCGCTCCGTATTTGGCTGGGGGAACAACGCGGCCCAGCCACATCGAGTCTAGTTCAATTGACTCCTGGAGATGCAGCCCGTTTGGCCGGCGGCGACCCCCGCCTCTCCGCCTTTTGGAGCAAGTTATCGATCAGCGCCTTGGCCGGAGACTATGTCGTCCGCACAAAACGCAAACAAACGAGGATCGGCAGCTCGAACATTTCGGTTTTTTACGACGAACCAAGCGGGGGGCCGGTCACGCTTTTTAGATTCGACGAAGAAGACCCGGTGCGGGGCGTTCGCTATGTGCGCAACGACGGGCGGTTTGGAATGTACGTGCTACAGCGCAAGAGCTTACGGTCAGGCGGGTCCTTCGCGATACGGACGCCGGACGACGGTGTGTTCGTCCTCCGTCGGAGCCCAGGCCGCGACAGAAGATTTACGGCCGAGCCCCTTCCGAGCCATACGGGCTCCCCGGGCACTATGGGCATGCGCCTCCATCCCGCCGCCACGACCAGGCGGTTGCAGGAGGCTTCATAACCTCTGCGACATATGTTCTGACGATCTGCGACAATTCTGCGACTATCCTAGCTGGATAAATTGACTAACTCAGACGTATGTGACGTCTTCTGCGACATCTGCGCCACAATGCGTATCAGAGGTTATATTATGTTGTCGCAGAAGCATTAATGCGGTATATTGACCCTTATGGCTGACTCAGCGGCGAACCGCTTCATGATGCCCTTTGCTTTGGGAGCCACCACGCTCTTCGGCGGCGCCACCCTCCTTGAACTTATCACCCGAGGTGCCGTGCGATCTCCAGACAACGCCTCAAAGGTCTACTTCGCCATTATGGGCGCCTTTGCGGGGGCGGGGGAAATTAACGGGTG
Organism: Elusimicrobiota bacterium; assembly: GCA_041486625.1. Lineage (GTDB taxonomy): Bacteria > Elusimicrobiota > Elusimicrobia > 2-01-FULL-59-12 > 2-01-FULL-59-12 > JANLWZ01. Next base: position 4,443 of record JBGPLV010000143.1, on the reverse strand, counting down.
GTTCCAGAAGATCTCTCCGGCCGTTCAAGATATCTCAAACCCCTGGCTGGACCATGCGCGCAAAGGGGGACTTTTCGTGTCGTTTTGGCTTCTGCTCTATGGGGCCACTTATGCTTTACGGCTTAAGGACCCCAGTTTTCCCATGCCCCATGAGCTCGAGACGATCACACTCGAGATCATCGGCCTTTTCTTCGTCACTTACTCCGCCCGAAGCCTCCGCCGCGCGCGCCACGGAGCGAGCTTGGGTGCGGCAGATGATGTTGGGTTAAGCGAGCGTCAAACCCTTCTCGATTGGCTGAAAACTCGACCGGAGGGCGCGACCATCCGCGAAATCGAGGTGCAGCTCCCCGGCCTGACCCGCCGTTCGCTCAACCGGATGATCGCCCATCTGATGGAGCAGAAGGCTGTCCTTCGAGACGGCCATCCCCGCTCCCATGACACCCGCTACCGCACTATCGCGTAAACATTTTGACGCGTCATTTCCTGCTATAATTGCCGTCTGTGGCAGGGACTTCCGAACGGCGCAATCCACTGCGCTTGATCGTCACCAAAGAGACACAACTTCGCATCCTCTGGCTTGTTGGCGGGGGGGTCTTTTTTTCTTTGGGGACAACCGCGCTCGTGGCGATCTGGGTAGGGGATTTGATTTGGCGGGTCGCCCTGGGGCTTGTGTTCGGAGCCCTGGCCTCTTTGTGGGTGTCGCGGCAAGTCGCGGGGCCTTTCTATCGTATTGAAAAGGATTTGGAGGCGCTTTTAAGCGGCGCACGGAACGGGCAGCCCATCCATTTACGCCCGGGAGATCCGCTGCAGCATTTGACGGAGCTGGTGAACGAGCTGATTCAGCGGGCGAAAAAATAATTTATGGAATCAACCAACGGCGCTTCAACCAACCTTAAACGGACCATCTCAGTCGTGGTCGAAAACAAGTTTGGTGTGTTAGCGCGTATTGCCACACTCTTCGCTGCCCGGGGGTTCAACATCGACAGTCTGGCGGTCGGCGAGACCGAAGTCCCGGCTGTCTCGCGGATGACGATTGTAGCGAGCGGTTCGGAAGCGGTCCTTGAACAGGTGGAAAAACAGCTCAACAAACTGATCGACGTCATCAAGGTGCAGAATTATGAAGGCCAGCCGCATATTGAGCGGGATCTTGCGTTGATCAAGGTGAAGGCGGACAAAAGCACCCGCAGCGAGATTTTCCAGATTGTGGATATATTTCGGGCCCGAATTGTTGACGTCGGCTCCGATTCTCTGATCGTGGAGATTACAGGCGGCGAAGACAAGATTGAGGCGCTGGAGACCCTTTTAAAACCGTTCGGGATTAAGGAGATGGTCCGCACCGGGATCATCGCCATGGCCCGCGGATCCAGGAAGAAGGATGGAGAAAAAAATGGCTAAGGTTTATTACGATAAAGACGCTGATTTTAATCTGCTGAAAGGCAAGAAAATCGCCATCCTCGGTTACGGGTCGCAAGGACATGCCCACGCGCAGAACCTTCGCGATTCGGGGGCGAATGTCGTCATTGGGACTCGTCCCGGTGGGAAAACCTGGGATCTGGCCGCCGGCCACGGCTGGCAGCCCCAGGCGGTCAAAGACGCCGTAAAAGAGGCGGATTATGTGCAGATGCTCCTCCCCGACACCGCGCAGGCGGACGTCTGGGAAAAGGAAATCGCCCCGAACATCAAGAAAGGGGCTGTGCTTGGCTTTTCGCACGGATTTAATATTCACTTCAAGACGATAGTCCCGCCGACGCATCTGGATGTCGTCATGGTCGCCCCCAAAGGGCCCGGGCATCTTGTGCGACGGACCTTCGAAGAGGGGGGCGGGACGCCGGGGTTGGTCGCGGTGTTCCAGGACGCGACGGGCAAAGCGAAACAACTCGCGCTCGCGTATGCCAAAGGCATCGGGTGCACCAAAGCCGGCACGCTTGAGACCACATTTAAGGAAGAAACCGAGACCGACCTTTTCGGAGAACAGGTTGTTCTCTGCGGCGGCTTGGTCGAACTGATCAAAAACGGTTATGAAACCCTGACCGAAGCCGGCTATCAGCCAGAGTCGGCTTATTTTGAATGTCTTCACGAAGTGAAGCTCATCGTCGATCTCATCTATGAAGGCGGCATCGATTGGATGAACCATTCCATCTCGGATACCGCCAAGTACGGCGAGTTTACTCGCGGACCCCGCATCATCACGCCGCAGACCAAACAGGAAATGAAAAAGATCCTGGGCGAGATCCAGTCTGGCGCCTTCGCCAAGGAATGGATTGCCGAGGACAAGGCCGGGCGCAAAAACTTCACGCGTCTAAAGGAGGCCTATGCGACCCATCCGATTGAAAAAGTCGGGGCCGTCCTTCGCGGGATGATGCCGTGGCTTAAGAAAAAAGGCATGGACCGGAACGCGCCGGCCAAAAAGCCGGTCGCGGCGCGCTAACCCCAATAATTAAATGCGGATTGTACGAGAGGGTTGGCCTTTCATCCTGGGATGTCTGGTCGCAAGCGACCTTTTTCTTCTTGGAGGTGCCCTTTTGAGGAGTCGTTTCTGCGTCGCCCTGGCTGTTTTGCTTTTTATTGCCACGGCATTCTGTGTCTATTTTTTCCGGGATCCGGCGCGCGTGATCCCTCAGGACACGAAGCTGATCCTTTCCCCGGCGGACGGCAAGATCATGGAAATCGTGGAGGGGAAAGACCCCATTGTCTCGGAGGCGGTTTGGATCCTGCGTATTTTTTTATCGGTGTTTGAGCCGCACCTGCAGCGGTCCCCGGTCGCCGGCAGGATTCGGAAAATTGAGTACAAAAAAGGGAAATTTCTGGATGCTCGTGATCCGAAAGCAGCATTTGAGAATGAACAAAATCGAATCGAGATTGTACCCTCACCCCAACCCTCTCCCACCTCCGGCGGGAGAGGGGACAAAAATAATATCCCCTCGCCCCCGCAGGGGGAGAGGGTGCAGGGTGAGGGGGCAGTGGTCGTCACTCAAATCGCCGGCCTGATTGCGCGTCGCATCGTATGCTGGGTTAAAGAAGGGCAGAGCGTACAAGCCGGCGAGAAGATCGGACTCATTCGCTTCGGTTCACAGGTCGACATGGCATTTTCGAAAAGCGTCAAGCTGCGCGTGAAAGCCGGCGACTTTGTGACGGCAGGAGACACCGTTTTGGCCGAGATATGAAACGAGGCATTTACTTATTCCCGAGCCTTTTGACGCTCTCGAATCTCGCCGCCGGCGTGATGGCGACGCTTTTTGCCGCGCAGTACCACTTTTCGTCATCGGCCTGGTGCATTATTGCTGGCATCATTCTGGATATGCTCGACGGCCGCGTGGCGCGCTGGGCCGGTGCCACCAGCCAATTTGGAGTGGAACTCGATTCCTTATGCGATTTGGTCACTTTCGGCGTCGCGCCCGCTTTTCTAATGTACCGGGTGGCGTTAGAGCCCTTGGGCCGGCCGGGATACATGATTGTTGTCTTCTTCGCGATGACGGCGGCCTTGCGCCTGGCCCGCTTTAATCTGCGTGCGCAAACGGGTGAAGTCGCCACCCATTTTGTCGGCCTACCCGTGCCCGCGGCGGCGGGGATTTTGGCTTCGTTTGTGCTCAGCTACGAGCTCTTCGGCGATGACACGATCACGGCGAAAACGATTCCTCTGGTCATGAAGCGCATGCCCTTCTTTTTCAAGTTCGTGCCGCTCGTGATGATCATTCTGGCTTTTCTCATGGTGTCGAACGTGCAATATGGGAATTTTAAGCAATTGAAGCTGGGGCGCCCCAAATCTGTTCAAAATCTGGCTTTCTTATTGGTGGGACTCTTGCTCATTTTCACTTATCCGCAGAACATGATCTTCATCGTTTTTTCCCTGTATGTGCTGACCGGCCTTATATCGCTCGCTTGGCGGTTTTATCACGCCCAGCGAGCTAAAAGAATGGCGGGCCGCACAGATCGACCCTACGGCCGCCGCAAGACGGATGTGAGCCAAGTCGAAGACTTTTAAAGCGAATCAGGGAGACCAACATGGACAACAAAAGAATAGTTATTTTTGACACGACACTGCGGGACGGGGAACAAGCTCCCGGGTGCAGTCTGGGAGTCGAGCAGAAACTTCAGGTCGCCGAACAGCTCTATCGTTTGGGCGTGGATGTGATTGAAGGGGGGTTTCCGGTTTCCTCCCTCGGGGACTTGGAGGCTGTTAAAGGCATCGCCAAGAGCGTGGGCCGGGCGCCGGATGCGCCGGAGATCTGCGGACTTGCGCGCTGCGTCAAGGGTGACATTGAAGCGTGTGCCGAAGCGGTCAAGCCCGCTAAACGTCCACGCATCCACGTCTTCATCGCAACCTCGGACATTCATCTGGAGCATAAGCTGCATATGACAAGGGACCAGGTGCTCGCGCGCGCCGTAGAATCGGTGAAACTCGCGCGGAAGTATGCTAACTCGGTTGAATTTTCAGCGGAAGAT
>JBGPLV010000142.1:0-5613 GCA_041486625.1 Elusimicrobiota bacterium | reverse complement strand
GATATAAACCCGGATCGGCCTTTTTCGCCAGTAATTCCAAGACAAATTGGGCCAGATCTCCGGTGTAAGTCGGCCCTCCGACCAGGTCGGTCACCACTTCGATGCGGGTCTTCGTCCTCAAAAGACCCGCGATGGTCCTCACGAAATTATCGCCATGCGGCCCGAAAAGCCAGGAGGTCCGGACGATAAAAAACTTGTTTAAGAGCTGTTCCACATAGATCTCGGCCCATCGTTTCGACTCCGCGTAGCGGTTCGGGGGTTTGCAGACATCAAATTCGCGATAGCCGCTCGGGAGAGCATCTGTACCGTCAAATACGGAATCCGTCGACAGGCTGACGAGGGTGGCGTCAAATCGCTGACACGCCAGCGCCAAATTACGCGTGGCTAAGGCATTGACACGATAAGCCTGCTCCGGATGCTTTTCGGCGCCGTCGACGTCGTTGAAGGCCGCACAATGAACAATGATTTCTGGGTTTTCTTTCGTGACCAGAGCATACGTATGCGCGGCGTTGGTAAGGTCACACTCACGGAAACGCGACGCATCGATCCAAGACGCTTGCGTTCGCCCCAACGCGACAAGATCATGTTTGCGCTCAAAAAGCTTCCAAACATCATGTCCCAAGAGCCCGGCCGCGCCGGTGACTAAGACCTTCACGAGCTCCTCCGGGCGTATTGTTTTCGATAGTAGTGTCGGTAGGTTTTCGACCGGTACAAAATCATTTCCCACCAGCGGCGGTGTGATTGATACCACTGGATGGTCTCAAGCAGTCCATCTTCAAAGCGGATGGCGGGCGACCAGCCGAGCTCGCGCTTGATCTTGGCGACGGACATGGAGTAACGGCGGTCATGCCCCTGCCTATCGGGCACACGGCGAATGAGGCTTTCGGGTTTACGAAGATACCGGAGCAATGTTCGGGCCACGGAGAGATTGGTCCAGCCTTGCCCGGTCCCAATGTTGTAAATCTCCCCCGCATGCCCTTTCCGTAAAACTTTTTCGATTCCCTGACAATGATCTGTCACGTGAAGCCATTCACGGATGTTCAATCCATCTCCATAAAGGGGCAGAGGCTGATCGGTCAGCGCGTGTGTGATGAAAAGCGGCAGGAATTTTTCCGGATATTGGTAGGGACCGTAATTATTACCCGCACGGGTGATGAGGACGGGTAGGCCATGTGTATGGTAATAGGCCATCACCAGGTGGTCGGCCGCCGCCTTGCTGGCGGAGTATGGGCTGCGCGGATCTAGATTCGCTTTTTCAGACGCGTAGCCCTTCGGAATAGATCCGTATACTTCATCCGTCGAGATTTGCAGGAAACGCCGAACGCCGGCTTTGCGGGCGGCTTCCAGAAGCACCTGCACTCCGATGACATTCGAGTGCAAGAAGGGCGCCGCGTCATGAATGGAACGGTCGACATGGGTTTCCGCCGCAAAGTTGACGATAGCGTCCATGCCCTTGATCAACCGCTGAACGAGCAGAGTGGAGGCGATATCTCCCCGTATAAACCGGTAACGTTTATCGGCCGTAAATTCCCGGAGATTATCGAGATGACCGGCGTAGGTGAGCTTATCTAGATTAATGATCAGCCGGACATCCTTGCGCTTCATCATATGCCGGATGAAATGAGAGCCAATGAAACCTGCCCCGCCCGTCACAAGCAGCTTCATGTCCGGTTAAACCATTCCCAGGTCCGCCTGAGCCCTTCTTCAAATCCAACCGTTGGCTTGTAACCTAAAAGACGTTTGGCCTTACGAATGTCCGCCCATGTCTTTCGCACGTCCCCGGCGCGCGCGGGCCCGTGCTGGCGCTCCAACCGGCGGCCCACCAATTTCTCCAACACGGCGATGATGTCGAGCAACGCATAGTTTTTCCCGTTGGCGATATTAAAAAACTCGCCCATGGCTTTGGGTTTCTCAGCCGCCAAAAGATTGGCCTGAACGACATTTTCCACAAAAGTAAAATCGCGCGATTGCTTGCCGTCCGAATGCACTTCCAGTGGTTCTCCGCGTCGTGCGCTCTGCATGAACTTGGGGATCACGGCGGCATACTGGGACTCGGGATGCTGTCGGGGACCGAACACGTTGAAGTAACGGAGGGAAACCGTTTCCAGGCCGAAGGCGCGCGAAAATACGACACTGTAAAGTTCCCCTGCCAGTTTCGAAACAGCGTATGGAGACAGCGGTGAGCAGCGCATGGTCTCCGCTTGAGGAAACGCTTTCTGATCGCCATAAGCCGATGAGGAGGATGCATAAACAACGCGCTTTACTCGGGCTTGCCGGGCGGCCAGGAGAAGGGCGAGGGTCCCATCAATGTTCACTTCATTGGTGGCGCTGGGGTCATCGATCGAGCGCGGGACAGACCGGAGCGCCGCCTCATGAAACACATGCTCCACACCAGAAACGGCGCGCTCAAGGTCCCTTTTTTCGCGCAAATCGCCCTGGACAAATTCAATGCGGCTTCCGAAGCTTTGGATGGTATCGGGGCGTCCCGTGCTTAAATTGTCGAAAACACGGACGGAATCGCCGCGCTCCAATAAGGCTTCAACGATGTGCGAGCCGATGAACCCCGCCCCGCCAGTAACGAGTGCTTTCATCTTGCCGACAATTTTACAAGTTTCGCTTCGATTTGGCGCAGGCTGATGCCGTCGCGGTCCTTCGCCGATAGGACGGGGTTTTGAATCGGCCACTGAATCGCTAAGTCGGGATCATTCCAGAGAAGATGCAGTTCGTTGGAGGGATCGTAGAGGTCCGTGCATTTGTACTCGACTTCCGCGATATCGCTTAACACGCAAAAGCCATGGGCAAAACCCGCCGGGATGAAAAGTTGTGTGGGTTGTTGGGATGAGAGCGTCACACCGTACCATTTCTTGTAGGTCCGAGATTCGGGCCGTATGTCTACCGCAACATCCCAGATTTCCCCGGCCACCACATGGACCAGTTTGGCTTGCGGATGGGTCAGCTGGGCGTGTAATCCTCGAAGGGTACCCTTGGATGATTTGGAGAAATTGTCCTGAACAAAGGGCCCGCCAATCCCGGCGTCGGCGTATTTCTTTTGATGAAAGCTCTCAAGAAAGTATCCGCGGGGGTCGCGATACACATCCAGTTCAATGAGAATGACGCCCGGCAACGGCGTGGCGGTGAATTTCATCGGACAAGGCGCAACAGATGCTGACCGTATTCGTTTTTCGCGAGGGGCTGTGCCAGCTCGCGTACCTGGTCGGCCGAAATGTACCCTTTGTGGAGAGCGATCTCTTCCAGGCAAGCGATTTTAAGGCCCTGTCGTTGTTCAATGGTCTGGATGAAATTGGAGGCTTGCAAGAGAGAGTCGTGCGTCCCGGTATCCAGCCAGGCGATTCCTCGACCCAGCTCGACCACCTTCAAGGCGTTTTTCTTCAGATAGGTTTTGTTGACATCTGTAATTTCCAGTTCGCCGCGGGCCGAAGGCTTTAAAGACTCGACTAGAGGCACCACCTCGGGTCCGTAAAAATAGAGTCCTGGCACGGCGTAGGAAGAACGGGGTTTTGCCGGTTTTTCCTGAATACTCAGGGCTTTTCCTTTGCGGTCGAACTCAATGACGCCGTACTGCTGGGGAGTTCTGACGGGGTAAGCAAAAATAGTCGCGCCGCGTTTTTGGGAAACCGCTGCCCGCAAATGAGCCGTGAAGCCGTGGCCGTAGAAAATATTATCCCCGAGGATAAGAGCGACGCGGTCGCGGCCGATGAACGAGCGACCAATGAGAAAGGCTTCCGCAATCCCCCGCGGTGCGGTTTGGACCGCATAGGACATCCGAAGCCCCAGCCACGACCCATCTTTTAAAAGCCGTCTGAAGCTTTCCTGCTCATGGGGCGTTGTGATCACTAAGATATCCCGTATCCCCGCCAGCATCAGCGTGGACAGCGGATAGTAAATCATCGGTTTGTCGTAAATAGGAACAAGCTGCTTGCTGACAGCGCGCGTGAGAGGGTAGAGTCTCGTGCCGCTTCCGCCGGCGAGAATAATACCTTTCATACTCGAGAACTGTAACAAAATCAGTCGGCGTGGTCAATTTGACGGCGATTATTTTGCACAATGAGGATCATGAAGCCCAACACAGCGGTTTTTCTTATTATTCTTTGGAGCCTTACCGTCCACTTTCCGGGCTTGTTTTCCCCCCTTATGGATTACCACGCTTATCGGCAGTGCCAGACATCGTCTGTGGCCAGAAACTATGTCCGCCACGGGATGCATTTCCTGTCTCCGGAAGTAGATACGGAAGGCGTGCCGCGTCGCACCGGAACAGAGTTCCCTATCTACAGCTATCTTCTGGCGCTTTTATATCAAGCCTTTGGCGTTCATGAAATCCTCGGTCGACTCCTGAGTTGCCTTTTTGCCGCCTGGGGAGCGCTCTATCTTTACTTCTTTGTGCGCCCGCGCATGGGGTTGCGCGTCGCCTTTTGGAGCGCCCTGATCATGTGCTCTATTCCCGTGCACGTCTACTTTACGCGTTCCGTGCAGCCCGAGCCGATGGCCTTATGGGGGCTTTTAGGTTTCCTCTATTATGCCGATCGATGGCTTCACCGTGGCGGAGAAAGCGTCGCATGGACCATGGCGCTTTCCCTGGGATCGCTGGCCCCCCTGTTGAAGCTCCCCTACCTGTACCTTCTGTTTCCGCTATGGGGTTTTTTGGGGTATGAACGGTTCGGCTGGAGAGCCATGATCCATGCCAAGTGGTTGTCCCTGATCGCGCTCGTCTTTGTGTTTACGGGAGCATGGTACGCCTATGCCAGAACGGCGCCTGTCGTGCTTCTGCCTCTTACGCGCCAAGAGCATCTGGCCAACTTAGCCCCCATTTTTACGCAGCGGCTGTGGCAGGCCCAGTTTATTTCACGAATTCCGGAACTGGTGACCACCTACAGCGGGCTGTTTTTTGCGGTCATCGGAATATATTCTTTTCGCAACGCGAAATCATTCCGATTGTTTTTTCTGTGGACGTTGGCCTCGGTTAGTTATGTGGCGCTTCTGGGCGAATATGGTTTGATCCATCGCTATACACTCCTGCCCTTAGCACCGGTGGCGGCGATATGGATAGCCTATGGCCTTTCCACGTTATGGGAATACGCGAAATTGCATGGTGTCTATCGATTCCTTGTGATCCTGCTGGTGATCGGCATTCCCCTTCACGCCGCGCTTCGCATCAAGCATTGGTACCGCCTAGAATATTCGTATCTCTATCGCGCACACGATACTCTGGCTCACATCAGCCGTCCTCAGGACCTGGTCCTTGTGGCAAGCCATGAAAAGCCTGAGCTTCTCTATTATCTCGATCGCTACGGATATGCTATTGAGCCTAATCCGTTTCGTCCGGAGGAAATCAGCAGCTTCCTTCATCGAGGGGTACGGTTTATTTTTATACCCGTGGATGACAACCGCAAAAATCTCGCCGAATGGAAAACCTACATGGCCCCTCGCGGCAAGTTAATTCAGGTAGATCCCGATTATTTGCTTTACTCGGCTCGCCAGGGATAGAACTGGGATTCGAGGTCTTGATCGGCGATGGATTTGGCCGCTTGGGCGCCCAGTTTGAGGTTGAACAGGAGCGAGTATTCCCTCGTGAAGGGCGGCAAGTTGCGGTAGATG
>JBGPLV010000141.1:0-5644 GCA_041486625.1 Elusimicrobiota bacterium | reverse complement strand
TGAACATCAATGATGGATTCCCGCCTACGACCGCGGGAATGACGGGCTTTAAGACTCTCATCCTGGAGTTCACGAATCAGTCGCAAGTGCTCCCATCGTTCCTCAGGTGTCTCGATGTGTCCGTACAAAAGCGTCGCATTGGTGGGAATGCCCAACCGATGCGCCGTGCGGTGGACTTCCAGCCATCCCGTCGCGCCGATCTTGAAGGGGAAAAGTTCCTGGCGCACGCGCTCCGAAAACACTTCGGCGCCGCCACCCGGAAGGGCAGTCAAGCCGGCGTCCTTCAGCTGAATGAGCACCGATTCAATCGACTGTTTCGAAATGCGCGCCGCCCATTCGATTTCAACCGCCGTAAAGGCTTTGATGCCCACCGTCGGGTAGGCCTGCCGGAGGGAACGGACAATAGCGATATAATTTTCCAGTTTCCATTCCGGAGGCATGCCGCCCGAGATATGAATTTCCGAGATACCGCCGGAGCACTTCTGGACCATTTCTTCGATCGTCATCTCATAGGCATTCGGTTGGTTTCGCTTGGTGGCGAAGTCACAAAATTTGCAGGAAAGCACACACACGTTGGTCGGCTCAAGCTTTTGATTGAGCACATAGAAAGCCTTCTTGCCGAAGCGCGCTTCCTTCACCTGCTTGGCCATCCAGCCGACCCCGATGAGATCGGGACTGGCGTAAAGGATGCGAACATCATCTAAATCCAAACGGATTTTGTCTCGGACCTTTTGCCAGATAGGCATTAATTTTTTATCGATGAATAAATTCATATTCCATACGACGCCCAGCGGGCGTTGACCTTTTCACGGATTTCTTCGGGCATCTCAAGCGGCTCCGGGTATCCGGTTTTCCACGACGCATCAATTCCCAAACACCCCGTATAGCGGAGGACCGACCCGATGACGTGCGTAGCGGAAAACACAACATCGCGGGCGCAGTCAAATCGCGTGAAAATCCCCCAGAGGGTACTGACGCGATCTTCCAAATCCACATCCTGACTCACTACAGCAACTATTTTAACACCTTCCAGGGCGGCTTCACGGACGAGGTTCTCCAATACTTTGCGTCCCTCGCTTTTCACCTGAACAACCAAGAGCGTCTCATCCCATAAGCGCCAGCCCGAGATGCGGTGATCCTTTTCCTTGAGCGCGTGCAGGCCCCGTTCGGTCAGAACCAGCTTGCGCGGCGCCGGTGTCTTGGGCTTGCGCGTCGCATCGATAATCATTTTGCTGCCGAGGTTCATGGTGTAACTCGTGAAATCAAGCGTGTCGAGCGCCGTCCCGGGAAGAAGGAGGAAATCCTCGCTTGGATCAAAATTCTGATGGATCGACTGGAGCACGGCGTGAAAGTCGCGCACATTCACCGAAGAATCGACCAAGATTAGGCATTTCGTGAGAGACAACTGCCCTTCGCCGAGCAACCCAAGACCGGTTTTGATCGCTTCTTTTCCGTAACGTTGATGGACCCCCGCGACCAAAAGATTATGAAAGCCGGTTTCATAATAAGCCCATAGCTCGTGCACCTCCGGACGGATGAGGCGAATGAGCGGTCCCATGACTTCCTGCATCGCGTCTCCGATATAGCGATCTTCCTGCGGGGGTTTGCCGACCACCGCGGCGAGATAAATGGGGTTGGCTTTACGCGTGACCTTGCGGATGCGAAAAACCGGAAAGGGCGCCGCATGGGAGTAATGCCCAAAATGATCCCCGAAAGGTCCTTCCATGGCGCGCTCCTGTGGAGCGACTTCCCCTTCCAGGATGAATTCGGCGTTGGCGGGAACTTTAAGCGGGATGCTCCGGCCTTTGGCGAGCGCCATCGGCTTTCCGCGCAAAAAACCGCTGAAAGCGACCTCATCCATTCCTTCGGGAAGCGGAGCGACCGCGGCCATGAGAAGATAGGGATCCGTCCCCAGAACGACCGCTAAGGGGAGTGTTTGTCCACGCCTTTCGGCCTCATCATAATGGAAACCTCCGCCCTTCTGAATCTGCCAATGCATGCCCGTACTCGAAGGGGAAATCACCTGGAGCCGGTAGAGGCCGACATTGCGAATTTTCGTGAGGGGATGCTGCGTGAGAACTAGACCGAAGGTGATAAACCGTCCGGCATCTTTCGGCCAACACTTGAGAACCGGCAACTGATGTAAATCGGGGTCCTCCACAACGGTCTGGGACGGGGCGCTCCACGCATGGCCCACGCGCATCTTGGAAACCCGCCAAAGCGCGCGCCGCGATTTCCATAACTTAAGCCAGCTGGGCGGCTGAACGGCCTGGGCCAGTTGAACCAGTTCTTCACCCAGCTCCGCCGGCGGCCGGCCGAGGGCGAGTTCCACCCGGCGCGTGCTGCCAAACAGATTGATGGCGAGCGGATAGGGAGATCCTTTGACCTTTTCAAACAGAAGGGCGGGACCTTCGGCTTTCACGACGCGAGTCGCGATCTCGGTGATCTCAAGTTCCGGATCCACTTCTACCGAAATGCGTTTCAGCTCATGGGCGCGTTCGAGCGCTTTGATAAAAGATGGGAGGTCGTTAAACGCCAATGAAATTACTCGAGTTCGGAAGAACGCCAGCCGGCGGGAACCGGCAGCCCAAGGGTCCCGATGACTTTATCGGCAAAGGAAGTCACGAGCTCCTCCAGGGTCTTGGGAGCCATGTAGAAAGGAGGGGACACCGGCATGATGATGACACCGTCGCGGGAAAGCTTCAGGGCATTTTCCAGGGCCACGGTCGAGAGCGGAGTTTCACGCACACATAAAATCAGCTTGCGCCGCTCTTTGAGCGCGACTTCCGCCGTGCGGGTGAGGAGCGTGTCCGAGATGCCGTTGGCGATTTTACCCAGCGTCGTAACACTGCAGGGTAGAATCACCATCGCGTCAAACGGGTTTGAGCCTGAAGCCAGCGGAGCAGACATGTCTTCGGTCGCGTAGATTTTTTTCGCGTAGGGAGCAAGATCTTCGGGAGTAACATTGGCCTCGCTTTTGAGCAGGTTTCGTCCCCACCGCGTCAGAATAACGAACTTTTCATCGGCGGGGCATCGCTTCAGGAACTCTACCCCATAGACGACCCCCGATGCACCCGACACACCAAGGATGATTCTCATTTTAAACTCCTCTCCGCCACTAAGGCTTTGGCGGACCCGCCAATGTCGTAGTGGCGGGCTACGCCGGTGGCGACAAATCCCAAGATGCCAAACCCCAGCACCGCGTTAATCTTGAAAAAAGCAAGGTCCACGTCCTCCGACAGCTGATGCTCGAGAAAAAGCAGGCCTCCTATGACCGCTAGACTGAGAAGCGTGATGAGAGACGAATGAAGAGTCTGAACATACAGCATGACCAAGCAGCCGAATGACAGCGCATGAAGGAGCCCTGAAATTTTAAGCGCCGGTCCCTTTCCAAAGCGTGCCGGCAACGATTGGAAACCCTGTGCCCGGTCGAAAGCCTCATCCATGGTGGCGTATATGACGTCAAAACCGCTCACCCAAAGCAAGGTAAAGGCTCCCAGCCAGAGCGCTGGTCCAACCTCCGAAAAAGACTGCCGAACCGCAATCCATCCGCCCAGAGGGGCGAGCGCATCCGCCAGACCGATCCCGAAATGCGCCCATGGTGTGATCCGTTTTAGGTACGGATAGACAACAAAAACGATGAGGGGCACCGGACTCAAATAGAAACAAATCGGAGCAATCGCCCACGCCGCCCAGACGTAGATAACGACCCCAAAAAGTCCGACCCCCCACGCCTCGGTCATCGTCATTTTACCTGCCGGCAGTTCGCGGCCGGCAGTCCGCGGATTGCGCTGATCAATTGATCGGTCGATAATCCGGTTCAACGTAAAAGCGGCTGTCCGTGCCCCAAATCCCGCCAGAATGATCAGCGCGGAGAGTCTGGGAGAAGGAAGATGCCCGCCGGCCAATAGGGCCCCGCTAAAGAGAAGGGGGAGGGAAAAAAAAGTGTGTTCCACCTTGACGAAGCGGCTGTAGCACGCTAGACGGTTAAACATAGGTTTATGATACCATAGGGTCTAAAAATCGGATGTAAAAAAAGCTTGATTGAGCTGATTTATCAGGCATACTTGAGCCGGAGGATTCGATCAATGGACATTCGTGAACTTCTGCGGTTTATGGTTCAGCAAAATATCTCCGATATTCATTTTAAGGCGGATTGTGCGCCGCTCATCCGTCTACACGGCCACCTGATTTCATCTCAAAAAGAGGTGTTCACGCCGGACACGGTCAAGCAAATCGCCTACAGTTTGATGAGCGAAACGCACAAAAAGCGGTTCGAAGAAGAGGGGGAGCTCGATTTGTCGTTCGCGCTGGACAAGGTCAGCCGTTTTCGCGTGAACGTGTACCGCCAAAAAGGGACGCTCGCGTTGTCGTTGCGCGTCATTCCCTGGGAACTCAAAAGCTTTGAAGAACTGCACTTGCCGGTGCAAACCCTGCAAAAGCTGTGTGCGATGCCCTCGGGCCTCATCCTGATCGCCGGTGTAACGGGAGCGGGGAAAACGACCACGCTAAACTCCATGATCAACTACATTAATCAGCAATTCGCCTACAATATCATCACGATCGAAGATCCGATCGAGTACTATCACAAGGACCGGAAATCCTCCATCTCCCAGCGCGAGGTGGGAAACGACACGCACTCCTTCGGTACCGCGCTGAAGTATATCCTTCGTCAGGACCCCGACGTGATCGTGATCGGCGAGATGCGGGACCCGGAAGCGGTCGCGGCCGCGGTCGTCGCGGCCGAAACCGGACACCTCGTGCTCTCCACGATCCATACGATGGATGCCGTGCACACCATCCAACGCATCGTCGACAGCTATCCGCCGGCCCAGCAGGCGCCGATGCGCATGGCCGTCGCCAATATTCTTCGCGGCGTCATCGCGCAGAAACTGATCTCGACCGAAGACGGCAAAGGCCGGATGCCCTGCACCGAGGTGTTGCTTATGAGCGCCTACATCCGCCAGCTGATCGCGGACAATAAAATGGCCGAGGTGTATTCCGCCGTCGCGCGGGGGCAAAACGACGGGATGATGACCTTCGACCAGGATCTGTTGCGCCTCTGCAAGGAAGGGCGAATTTCCAAAGAAGCGGCTTTGGTGGAGACGGCCAGACCGGACAATTTCTTATCCATGCTGCAGGGGATTTCAGTCAAAGTTTAGTGTTCCAGACGGGAAGACGAGGCACATGACCGATCCGCAGAAAGACGACCATATTGAAGAACTCTTATCGAAGCTGCAGGGGATCTTCGGCAAGCTCTCTCACTCGGAAGAGGAGGAAGCAAAACAAAAGATAGAAGTTCCCGCACAGGCCCCTAAAGAACAGCCGCCCAAAGAAACAACACCGCCGGAACCTCCGCCGGTCTCAAAACCGGTCCCGCCGGCGCCGCTCAATATGTATTCGGATCCTCCCGTCGCGTCGGTGGCATCACCCGTTTCTCCACCTCCTCAGATTCCAGTCAGCCCGCCGCCCTCGGCTCCGGCCAGCTCGGGAACAACTTCCGGACCCGGCGCGTATGAATCCACGGTCCCCCTCGAAGATCCGGAGAAGATGATCGTACCCACCGCCGTTTACTTCCCGCCCGGGCGCGAAGCGGAAGCGAGATCGCTCGCGCAGAAGCTGGAAACCATGACCCCGAAGTTTA
>JBGPLV010000140.1:0-5679 GCA_041486625.1 Elusimicrobiota bacterium | reverse complement strand
TCGCCGCGTCGATATCCGAGAAACGCCAACCCCTTCTGAAGATGCAGAGGAATGGGATAATGAACCTTCGCCTCGACCCCGTGAGTCAAGAGATATCGGAAAAGCTCATTGCGTCTCTTGGCTCTGATCATAAATAGATGATAAACGGATCGAATTCCAGGGCGACGGGGAGGCACGGTCACCCGTTCCCGAAGTTCCTTAAAGGCTTCCGTGTATCTCTGGGCATGGGCGATGCGTATCTCGTTGATATCGTTGACCTGGTGCATCATCGCTTTACCGACAATCGCCTGAAGGGTGTCCAGTCGACTGTTGTAGCCAAGCATCGCTACTTCGTCACGAGATTTCAAGCCATGGTTTCGCAAACGACGCAAAAGACAATCCACCCTCGCGGAGTTCGTGACGACCAGGCCGCCATCACCCCATACATTTAAATTCTTCAAGGGATGCAGACTAAACCCGGCCGTGATACCGAAAGTCCCGACCCCGCGATCGTGATAGCGAGCTCCGACAGCCTGGCAAGCGTCTTCGATCACAACGAGGTGGCGCTTTTTTGCGATGGCCAGGATCTCGTTCATGTCGGCCGGCTCGCCGGTTAAATGGACGGGCAATATCGCGCTTGTCCTAGGAGTCAGTGCCGTTTTGACGCACGCAGGGTTCAGCGTGTAATACGGCGTGACGTCGACGAGGACGGGGCGGGCGCCCATCTCATGGATGGCCCCTACGGTGGCCACAAAGGTATTGCAAGCGGTGATCACCTCATCGCCCGGCTTCACGCCGGCCGCGATGAGCGCCAGCTTTATCGCATCGGTTCCCGAGGCAACGCCTACGGCATACCGCGCGCCAATGAAAGACGCAAAAGAATTTTCAAATTCGGACACTTCTCGCCCAAGGGTAAAATCGCCGCGCTTCAATAACTGCCGGATTTGCTTCAGAATCGAATCCGGATGCGCGAACTGCTGGGCCAGGTACGAATAGCGGACTTTCATTTCATGCCGGCAAAAGGCGGATGTCCGGAACCGGATGACGCAAATCCGTTTGCTGCATGACTTTCACGTTGTAATACCGCGGCTCGTTCAAGGGATCAGGGATTATTCCTGCTCGATAGGCCTTCTCAAGGCCGATGATCGCTTCTTCAAGACGATGCCGGGGCGTGAACCCCAGGCCGTCGCGAATTTTATCGGAATTCACGTGATACGAGCGTAAATCCTTACTGGGCTCCGTCCGGATGCGAACCGCCTTGTCCCCCAAGCAATCTCGGATCAGTTCCGCGATGCGGCTGACCGAGAGGTTGCTGCAGCCCACATTGTAGATTTGTCCATGGACTTTTTCTTGAGGAGCCTCCAATATGAGCTGGTAGGCGTCGACCATGTCCTGGATATGGATATGAGGTCTCAGCTGAGTTCCACCAAAGACCGTCATTTCCTTTTTGACCAAAGCGTGAAGAGTCAATAGATTAACGGTTAAATCAAGCCGTAAACGCGGCGCATAACCGCAAACGGTGGCGGGCCGCAAGATACTGTAGGTTGTGTCCTGCAGATGCTCTGAAAGAAGTTTTTCGCACAAGAGTTTGTATCGGGAATAATCCGTGAGCGGTTCGCAGGGGGCGTCTTCACGCACATGGGGCGTTTCCTGGACCCCATAGACACTTGAACTAGAGGCATAAATGAAGCGGCGAACGCCTGCCGCTTTGACGGCGCGGAGAATTCCAGGCATGGCGTCGTAATTGATCGAGCGGCCAAGCTCGGGATCCAATTCAAAACTAGGATCATTGGAAACGCATGCCAAATGAATGATGGCATCCATCCCTTGGAAAACCTCCTGCAAGGCCTGCTCGTTACGGACATCGGCCCGCAGACACGTGAGGCGTCGCTTATCTGGAATTCCGGCAAATACATCTTCGCCAAAAAGAAAGAGGTCAACGACTTTGACCGCATATCCTTTCTCCAAGAGAAAGGGGACGAGCGCACTTCCGACATAGCCCGCGCCCCCGACAATTGCGATGCGCTTCAACGGATGAGACACCATTAATATCGCTTCTTGGCTGCACGGGGATTAATAAAAATCACTTCGCGAAGCATCGCGTGAATCAGGGCTAAGTGACTTATTTCTACAATACCATAGGCTGTTGACGGCACAAAGAAGTTGACCTCTCCTCTTTGGCGCAAGGGATTGAGAGGAGAAAAACCCGAGAATGTAATCACGTGGCACCCCTTGCGTCTTGCCGCGCGGACGGCATTTAAAATGTTGCGGGACCTTCCGGAACTGCTAATCGCCAGAACCACGTCGCTTGGTTTGGCAAATTGCTGAATGGGAACGGCAAACACCTTTTCGTACCCACAGTCATTACTGATGCAGGTCAAAAGGCTGCTATCGTTAAATGCGATCGCTTCCAAACCTCCATTTTTCCAATAATCGACGGCTTGATGGCTGGAAATGGCCGCACTCCCCCCATTGCCAATAAAAATAAGCTTGCGCTGTCTTCGAGCGACCCCCGTCATTAAATGAAGCGATCTCAGGAAGCCTTCTCTTAACGGCAGCGCCTTTCCTTTTCGTGACGTCACTTCGAACCGACCTTGAATGGCTTGGAATTCCTGCAAAAAACGTAATGCGTGCCATCCGCTGGGCGTTTTCCATCTCATTTAAGAACTCCGGTAATAAATTGAGCCAATATCTTAGGGCTAATGGGTTCTCGATTGCAAACGGTTTCGACGGCAATTGCCCCCGCACAATTTCCGATAAAACCAACCACCTCCGGCGGAATGCGTTTGAAAACACAAGGCGAAGTCACGGCAAACACGGCATCGCCCGCGCCCGTCCGATCGACCACACGGGTGGACATAATCGGTGTTTCGTAGACGGCGTCATTCGGACCCAGCACCACCGATCCGTTCGGCCCTCGGCTCACAAGCAACACCTTGGCTTCGGTGGTGCGGCGCAAATCAGCGGCCATCGTCCGGATCTCACCGTACTTGGTTCTCAGAGCTAACATTAGCTCTGGTTCGTCGACCACAAGGTAATCCACATGCTGATACTTTGTGGCGTGGTTGAATCCCAGATTGGCGCTGTTCGTTTGCGTATTCACACAGAGAAACTTCGCCATCGAGCTAATTTCGCTCCGTAGCCGTTCGGTTAAGAATCCATGGCCGTAGTCGGCCAGGACCACCAGGTCATGCTGATAAAGTAAACGACGCAGGAGGTCCACCGCACGCTGCTCCAGCTGGGCTGGCACCGGAGCATCATCAAGGTATTGGATCTCAAACATTTTTGTCAGGAAATTGGGTTCTACATATCGCCGCTTTGTGATGGTCGGTCGGTCGCCGACGCGTAACGGATAGAACCGAATCTTCTTATTAAGTTTGCTTGTGATGAACTTCCCAATAGACCGTTCCGAACCCAGAGGGGCCACGAGGGATACCCTGCCACAAAAGCCAGCCAAGTGATTGGCGATCGCCAGCGAACCGCCCGCGAAATTTTCCTCGGAAATAAAGCGGGATGCCACAATCGTCTCTTTGGGTGATTTGCCGAGCGGCTGACAATAACAATACTGATCCAGGATCGCCTCTCCGATGACCAACACCCGGATGTCCGCGAGCCGGTTTAAATGCTCCAAGACTTGATCGGCAGGATGCAGCCGTCGAAACCGCTCCAGGAACTGCTGGGTGCTCGGCGGAAACACATTGAAGAATTTGTTGATCAGGCTACTGGAGCTGAAAAGCGGTTCTTGTGTAAAGAGGGTTTTTCCCTTCACTTTACGCACCGCGTCCATCTCATTTTTAATCTGACCGGTGAGATCGGAGACGGCATTGGCGTAATCCTGGCCTTTGGCATAGACATGAGGCTTGAGCTGCAGGATCGTATTGACCGCCGTGGACCATTGATTCAGCGCCACGTAATTGACGCACTCGAGCGCCGCAATCGATTCCATCCGCAGTTGATGGTTAAATACAGGACGACCCGGGCCCTTCTTGACAAACTGATCGGGCGTAACGGTTACCACCAGAACATCACCATGTTTTTTCGCGGCCTGAAAATACAAAATGTGCCCGGGGTGTATGAGATCGAATATGCCATGGCACAGCACAATCCGTTTCCCCTTCTTGCGAAGCTGCTCAAGATGGGGCGCCAAATCTCCGAGAGATAGGATTTTGCTGTTCAAGCGTTCACGAGGTCTGCTGAAGATAGTGAAACCATGCTTTGGTGGCCACCTCTATGCTTTGCGGCGTCCATAACGGCGCATCCCGCCAATATTCAATGTGATCCAGCATGCGCTGAACGCCCGCCTCAAAGGGGACAGCCGGTGACCACTCTAGCGCACGTCGAATTTTCGAAATGTCCGCATGCGTACAGTCGGGTTCTCCCGGCCGTTTAGGGATGCGCACGCGCGCCCCTCCGAGGAGATTAGCCAGGTCATTGACGGCCACCGGACGGCCCGAGCCGACGTTGTACACATCCGTATGGGAATCGCTCTTGGCCGCCGACAGAAAAGCCTGAACCACATCTGATACAAATACGAAATCTCTTTTTTGCGTGCCCTCGCCGACAATGGTGAGGGGCTCCCCGGCCAGTTTTTGCTTCAAAAAGACGCCGAAGACAGCCCCATAGGCGCCCGTCGTTCGCGACCGTGGGCCGTAAACGTTAAATAATCGCAGCGAGACGGCTTTCATCCGGTACACTTTCGCCCAATGCAGAAGCAGTTGCTCGCCAAGAAATTTTGTCAGCGCGTAGGGATACTCGGGCTGGATCGGCGCCGACTCCGGCGTAGGAAACGTTTTCGCCAGACCATAGCATGAAGAGGACGCCGCATAGAGTATTGTCTTCACGCCGCGGGTTCTTGCCGCCTCCAGGACATGAAGCGTCCCCGTGACATTGGACTGGAAGTAATCCGCCGGCTTCTCAAGCGACGGCATGATATCGGCCAGCGCAGCCAAATGAAAAACAGCGTCCGCATTGGCAAAGGGATCCGCCCAGGTCCCCGGAACGGAGATGTCGGCCTGGATGATTTCGAGCCTCGAATGGGACGATACGCCGTCCAGATTGGAAAGCCGGCCTGTGGAGAGGTTATCGATGGCCACGACGCGCACGCCCTCCCCAAGCAAAGTGTCGACGAGATGGCTCCCGATAAAACCGCATCCCCCGGTGACAATAGCCGTTTGTAGCTTCAATAGGCCTCCTCTTTTAAAACGGCTCAAGGATAGCAGGAAAACAGGTCGACATAAAGGGGGGCTGCCCCATCTAATTCCGGGTCAAACGAAGAAGCGCTGCGATTAGTTCTCGTGTGTCAGGATGCTGCGGCTGACGAAAGAGAGCTTGCGATTCTCTTGCTTCGACAACCTGGCCCTCTTTCATCACGGCAATCCGCTGTGTGTACTGGGCCACGAGCCCCAGATTGTGGGAAATAAACAGTATGCCGAGATGAAGATCCTTCTGAAGACGGA
This sequence comes from Elusimicrobiota bacterium, assembly GCA_041486625.1. GTDB lineage: Bacteria > Elusimicrobiota > Elusimicrobia > 2-01-FULL-59-12 > 2-01-FULL-59-12 > JANLWZ01. The sequence continues at coordinate 244 of JBGPLV010000140.1, read as the reverse complement.
ACAAAAGCTCGAGAATGTCTTTTTGTACGAGCACATCGAGCGCTGTCGTCGGCTCATCCGCCAGGATGAGTTCCGGCCGGTTGAGCAGCGCCATGGCGATCATGACGCGCTGGCGCTGGCCGCCGGAGAGCTGATGAGGGTAGGCGGCCAAAACGCGGGCGGGATCCAATTGGACGCGGGACAATGCGTCCGACACAATTGTAGGGGCAGACCCCTGTGTCTGCCCGAAATGAAATTTGGATTG
>JBGPLV010000139.1:0-5686 GCA_041486625.1 Elusimicrobiota bacterium | reverse complement strand
GGGCAGGTTTCCGCCGTCACCGGAAGACCGCGTTTCTTGGCGTCGCGCACGAGTGCGACGGATTCTTTCGTGGATAGATGGGCCAAGTGCAGCTTTCCCCCCGTCAGTTCGCACAGGGCGATATTACGCGACACCATAATGTACTCGGCCTGCCGGGGGATTCCCTTCAAGCCCAAAAGAACGGCCAGCCGCCCTTCATTCATCACGCCGCCTTTGGCCAACTCAGGGTCCTCGCAGTGGTCGATCACGGTGAGCCCAAAGGTTTTCGCGTATTCCAGCGCCCGACGGAAGAGTTTGGAGTTGGCGACGGGTTTTCCGTCATCGGAAATCGCCACGCAGCCGGCGCGCACCATGGCGCCAATCTCGGTGAGCTCTAAGCCCTCCTGGCCTTTGGTGATCGCCCCCACGGGAACCACGCGAACGTACCCCTCGCTTTGCGCCTTCATCATGACGAACTGGATCTGCGAGACGTTATCGATCGGCGGGACGGTGTTCGGCATGCAGGCGAGCGTCGTAAATCCGCCCATGGCCGCGGCCGCGGTGCCTGTCGCGATCGTTTCTTTTTCTTCCTGTCCCGGCTCGCGCAGGTGCACATGAATATCGATCAGTCCAGGGGTAACAACCACGTTGACGGCGTTTATGACCTCCATCTCTTTGGAGGGCTTAATATTCTTGGCGACTTTCTGGATATGCTGGCCTACGATTAAGACATCCATAACTTCGTCGCGCTTATTGCGCGGGTCAACGACGTGTCCGCCACGGATGAGGAGAGGCCTTCGGAACGCGCCCGGCTGGCTCGGACGCTGTTTGCGGGCCCAGGTGACCGTACTTTTCATACGTTTTTCCTTTCGGACAAGGACTGAGCCGGCAAAACTGTGGGCGTCACTCCGGTGCTTCCGGCCAAGAGATAGAGCACAGCCATTCGTACGGCAATGCCGTTGGTCACTTGTTCCAGGATCACCGATTGCGGGCCGTCGGCGACGGAAGACGAGATCTCCACGCCACGGTTCATCGGGCCCGGATGCATCACCAGGCAATCTTTCTTTGCCCAAGAGAGCTTTTTTGCATCCAGTCCATAAAATTCGTGGTACTCGCGCAAGGATGGAAAAAGGTTCTCCTGTTGGCGTTCGAGCTGGAGCCTGAGGACATAAACGGCATCGGCCCCGTCCAGGGCTTCCTTCATGTTGTAGGTGACGTCCACGTTGTCGCCAAAAGCCGACTTCATGCCGGGCGGAATCAGGGTCGCGGGCCCGCAGAGGCGGACACGCGCTCCGAGCTTGGTCAGTCCCCAGATGTTGGAGCGCGCCACCCGCGAATGCAGGATATCCCCGATGATCGCCACGGTAAGACCCTGGATCTTCTTTTTCTTTTCGCGAATGGTGTAGAGATCGAGCAGCCCCTGCGTCGGATGTTCGTGATTGCCGTCGCCGGCATTGACCACATGCGCCCGGACGCCGCGCGCCAAAAGCTCCGGAGCGCCGGACACGGAGTGACGGAGGACAATATAGTCCACCTTCATGGCTTCGAGATTCAAAGCCGTGTCCATCAGGCTTTCACCCTTCTGAACGCTCGAGGAGGAAACCGACAGGCTCAGGACATCCGCCGAAAGCCGCGCCGCGGCCAACTCAAAAGACGTGCGCGTGCGGGTCGATGGTTCGTAAAAGAGAAGGGCGACGGTTTTGCCGCGTAGCGGTGGGACTTTCTTAATGGAGCGGGTGAAAAGTTTTTTGAAGGGGACCGCGGTATTGAGGATAAGCTCAATTTCTTCGGCATTGAGGTGAGCAAGCCCCAGAAGGTCTTTATGCCGAAGTTTCATCTCGCTTTGCGTTCCTCATATTTCCGAAGTCGAATGCTATCTTCTCCATCGATTTCTTTCAAGTTCACGTCGACCACGTCATCGATCTGCGTTTTCAGAACGAGTCCCGTGTAGTCCGCGCCGACGGGAAGCTCCCGGTGTCCCCGGTCCACCAGAACCGCCAGGCGAATGCACTGCGGACGGCCATAATCGATCAGCGCGTTCATGGCCGAGCGCACGGTTCGTCCTGTAAAGAGAACATCATCAATCAGCACCAAAGGCCGGTTTTCAATATCAAACGACAAATCGGTCTCCTTCACCTCGGGCTGGGCGGCAATATCGTGAACATCATCGCGATACAGGGTGATGTCCAAAATGCCGACGGGAACCTCCTTTCCGGTTTCCTCGTGGAGCTGACGGGCCAATCTCCGAGCCAAGTGCGCCCCGCGCGTTTGGATGCCGACCAGCGCCAGCTGGCCAAGGTCCTTTTGGAATTCCTTTAGAATCGCCTGGCCCAGGGAGCGCACCTTCTGCTCTACTTTGACCGCATCCAGAACAACCCGTCCGGCGGCGGTTGTCGTCGTGCGATTCACCCCGCCCTCCCGGACACCGCAAGCGTTTTAGCCCCGATATCTTTGCGCCAAATTTTCCCTTCAAAAGAAATCCCCCCGGTGGCTTTGTAGGCTTTGTCCCGGGCCGCTTCCAGCGTGTCCGCCAGAGCGGTAATCCCCAACACGCGGCCTCCGGAAGTCACGATCCCTTTCTCTTGCTGTTGCGTGCCGGCATGAAAGACCTTCACACTCTCGTCCTGCTTGGCTTTCAACCCCTGAATGACTTTGCCTTTCTCATAAGGTCCTGGGTAGCCGGATGAGGCCAGTACCACGCATAAAGCGAATTTCTTTTTCCAGCGTACTTTCACTTCGGAAAGTTTCTGTTGGGCGACCGCCTGGAGCACTTCGGCCAGATCACTCTCGAGTAACGGCAGTACCACCTGGGTCTCAGGGTCTCCAAAACGCACGTTAAACTCGAGCACCTGGGGTCCGGAGGATGTGATCATGAGCCCGAAATAGATGACCCCGCGAAAATCAAAACCTTCCGCAGCGATTCCTTTCAAAAACGGTTTAAAGATTTCACTTTCAATGCGTTTCATGAGCGCATCGGTCACCACAGGCGCCGGCGCGTAGGCTCCCATCCCACCGGTGTTCGGTCCTTCGTCGTTGTCGAGAAGCCGCTTATGATCCTGCGACGCCGGCATGGGGACCAGGGTCTTGCCGTCACAAAACGCCATCACCGTCGCTTCTTCCCCCTGCAGGCATTCCTCAAGGACCACGGTGGAACCGGCCGATCCGAACATCTCCTTTTCCATGACCTCAAAAAGGAATGCCTTGGCCTCCGCTTCATCACGGCAAACCTTGACGCCTTTTCCGGCCGCCAGGCCGTCAGCTTTCACCACGCAGGGGCCCTTCCAGTGACTGAGGAGATAGGCGCCCTTCACCAAATTTGGCACGACCTCGTAGCGAGCCGTCGGGATCCCATACTTATGCATAAAACTTTTGGCGAAAGACTTCGAGCCTTCCAGGCGCGCGGCCGTTCTCGTGGGCCCGACCACCGTCAGTCCCCCCCGACGAAAATGATCCACCACGCCATCCACCAGCGGAGCTTCGGGGCCTACGATCGTCAGATCAACGCGGTTGTCCCGCGCAAAGGCAAAAAGCTCGCGGATATTATCCGCCTGGACATGGACGCATTCGGCTTCCTGCGCGATACCCGCGTTGCCGGGCGCGCACCAGAGGCGCTTCACCCGGGAACTTTGGGCGAGCGCATGGACGATGGCGTGCTCGCGGCCGCCACTACCGATGACGAGGACTTTCAAGGTCATTTTCCTTTTTGAATCTAACAGACGGGCTTAAGATCTTTTTTGGCGAAATCCATCAAGGGAACCGGGTACTGGTCGGTGAAGCATCCGACACAGAATGTCTTCCGCGTCCCTCCACAACATTTTAGCAATCCTTCGACCGAAAGGTAAGCCAAACTATCGACCCCCAGGTATTCCCGGATCGACCCTACAGAGTGGTTGGCGGCGATCAGTTCCTTCTTGGTGGGGGTATCGATGCCGTAATAGCAGGATCCGATGATGGGAGGAGAGCTGATACGCATATGAATGGCCTTCACTCCCACGCGCCGGAGCATGCGCACGAGCTTGCGGCTGGTGGTCCCCCGGACGATGGAGTCATCGACCAGGACGATGCTCTTGCCTTTCAAGGCTTCCCGGACAGCGTTATATTTGATGCGGGCGCCAAAATCGCGAATCGTTTGGCTTGGCTCGATGAACGTGCGCCCGATGTAGTGGCTGCGGATAAGCCCCAAACCGTACGGAATCCCGGACTCCTCCGCATAGCCGACCGCCGCCACGTTGGCAGAGTCCGGCACTGCTATCACGACATCGGCTTTGGCGGGCGCCTCGCGTGCGAGCTGCCTTCCCAGTTCCGTGCGGACCTGGTAAACGCTTTTTCCGAACAGCACCCCGTCCGGCCGGGCGAAATAGATATTTTCAAAACTGCAGAACGCCGTTTGCGGACGCTGAGCAAACAGGGTGGATTTGATGCCTCCTCCATTGACATAGACGAGTTCCCCGGGCTTGATTTCCCGGACAAATTTCGCTCCCACCAGGTCGAGGGCGCAAGTTTCAGACACGATCATCACCGCTTTCCCCAACTTGCCGAGAATCAACGGACGGACCCCGTAGGGATCGCGCGCCGCGATAAGCTCTTTTTTCGTGCAGAAGACGAGCGAGTAGGCACCCTCCACTTGGCGCAGCGCTTCCAGAATCGCGTCACGAAGCGTTTTGGCTTTGGAACGGGCGACCAGGTGCAGAATGCACTCGGTATCGGATGTGGTTTGGAAAATGGAGCCTGAGTTTTCCAGGTTTTTCCGGAGAGTGAGCGCATTCGTCAAATTCCCGTTATGCGCCAAAGCCAGCACCCCGTGAGACGTGTGGGCCAGAAGCGGCTGGGCATTGCGCAGCGTGGTATCCCCCGCAGTGGAATAACGGACATGCCCGATCGCCAGATGGCCTTTCAAAGGAGTGAGCGTTGCCGCGCTGAAGACATCGGCCACGAGCCCCATACCCACATGGCGAATCAGCTGGGTGCCATCGGAAGCCACGATGCCGGCCGACTCCTGCCCACGGTGCTGAAGCGCGTAGAGGCCGAGATACGCGAGGCGGGAGGCTTCCGGATGATGTTGAATCCCGACGACACCGCATTCATCGTGGAAATGATCGTCTAGAATTTTCATTAATCCCCTTTAGTTTTGTACAGCCGCTTGAAAAAACTGCAGCCCCACCGGGACCTTATTCTTTCCCGTGCCGCGGGTCCACTCCGGGTGCTGGGAACGCACCACATGTCGCTCCGGATGCGGCATAAGCCCCACGACATTTCCGTCTGCGCTGCAGATCCCGGCAATCGCGTTAATCGAGCCGTTGGGGTTGGTTCCCCGGTAACGAAAAATCACTTGACCGTTTTTTTCGAGCGCGGCCAGTGTTTTCACATCCCGGGTCACAAATTTTCCTTCGCCGTGGGCAATCGGAAGCTCCCAATAAGAATCGGTCTCATTCAACCACCGGCAGGCCGACTTTTCGCGGCGCATCCGCACCCAATGGCAGCGGAATTGTCCGGAATCGTTCGACGCGAGCGTCACCGTTTGCGATCGATCCGACGTGCCTGGAAGGTATCCGGTTTTGACGAGGACCTGAAATCCGTTACAGATGCCGATCACGCGTTTGCCCTGACTGACGAATTGATCCAATGCACCGCGCAGTTTAAACCGGAGCTCGTTGGCCAATATTTTTCCGGCCGCCACATCGTCGCCGTAGGAAAATCCTCCGGGGAT
>JBGPLV010000138.1:0-5702 GCA_041486625.1 Elusimicrobiota bacterium | reverse complement strand
GAAGAAGCGCTCGTTTTTGCATAAAACCTCCAGATAAGCTATGGGGATTTCCTGGATTTATCGTACTACAAAAGTGCAACGGCTGGGGTCAGATCCAATAATGCACCATGCTTGTGCAAAAGTGGATCTGACCCCAGACGTGCACTACTAGCGGGAGACCAGCGATTTGTTTTCCAGCAGGGTTTCGGTACGACGACTTTTAGCCAGACAATCCTCCGTCACCGGCTGACAGGCGGGTTCTTCCGCTCCGCGGGGGAAGATGGACAGACGCTCCTTAGGAATCCCCAAGGCGACGTAGGCATCACGCAGCGCGTTGGCGCGCCGTTCGGCCAACCGCTCATTTTTCTTGAGCGATCCACGTGAGTCGGCGAATCCCACGATGTGGATTAAGTACGGCGGCTGACTTTTTATCCACTCGGCGTTAGCTTTGACGGTCTCCAGGGCGCTGTCCGAAAGCTTCGATTTATTCAAATCAAAGTAGACAGCCTGCAGGTGATCATCGATGGCGAAAACGCCATCGACGAGTTTTGGCGCGACGGCGGTGGAGCGGGCTTCATGATTTCGTGTTTCTGTTTTTTCGGCCGTGCATGCGGCGTACGACAACAACCCTACCGCGGCAAGTGCGAGGGCAAGCGCCACACTTCGGGCGCTTCCCGACTGTTGTGTGTCGGGGATTTCAGGACTTCTGATGTTCACGTCTTTCTCCTTTCAGGTGAGCGAGCGGTGGCATGGGTCTAGCCACCGTCTCGATGTGTACGATGGATGAATGCTGTCGCTGGGCCCGGCAAAGGAACCATACGCCCAGGGCTGTCGCCACGGCGACCGCCACCGGAGCCAACTGGACCAGGGTCTGCCGGAGCTGGCGACGACCCCGGTGAATCCGCGAGCGCACAGTGCCGACCGGGCAAGAAACGATCCGCGCGATCTCTTCGTAAGGGAGGCCTTCCATATCGCAGAGCATGATCGGGACGCGAAAGTCGCGGGGCAGCTGTCCAAGCGCTTGACGGATCGCGTTTTGGAGTTCATCCCTCTCCAACTGCTCAAGCGGCAGGGGCCCAGATTCGGGCAAGGCGTCCAGTAAGCTTTGACCCTCCGCAGGACTCGGCGCATCGCAGGAGACGACGGCTTCGCGGATCTTCCGCCGCAGATGGTCCATATAGAGGTTGTGCAATATGCGGTACATCCATCCTTTAAGCGAGCCTTGACGCCGCCGTTCCCATTTCTTCCAAACCTTGAGCAAGGCATCCTGCACGAGGTCCCGGGCGAGCGGCTCGTTGCCGCCCGTCAGCCGGCATGCCATACGGAAGGCCATGTCTCCATTGCTCTTGAGGACTTCGCTGAATTCTTCGGTGGTCATCTCACTCCACAGACGTATGCAGGGCGCGCGGAGTTCCCGCCGTGGATTATTTATTGGACCTAATATGAAACGGATTGATTTTTAGGAGAGTTCAGCGCGCCGCCTGAAGGACTCATACAGGATGACAGCGGCGGCAGCGGCAACGTTGAGGGATTCCACGGGGGGCTGCATCGGAACAAATATCGCCTGATGGATATGGGCGTCCCATTCCGGAGAAATACCTTTGCCTTCCTGTCCGAACAGGATGGCCGAAGCCATTTTCCAGTTGAGCTGCGTGTACTGCATCGGGAGTTCACTCAGCCGCTGACTCCGGCTCGGGCTTTTGGTTTTAATTTTTTCCTGCAGGGTCGCGGCGACTAGGAGTATTGAGTTTTTGCTCAGTTCTTTCGTGATTTCGCGAACGGTCAGATGCTCCAGGCAAGGAAGTCGCAAAGTTGATCCCATGGCGCCGCGAAGGGCTTTGGGAGAAAAAATATGTGCGGTTCCCGGCGTGGTGACGATTCCGGAGGCGCCTGCCGCTTCAGCGGTCCGGACAATCGTAGCCACATTGCCCGGATCCTGAACACCATCCAGGATCACTATTGGCGCCGGCGCGCGGCCGGTCAAGTCTTCCCATGACCACTTAGGGCACCGCGCGATCGCAAGAATTCCCTGCGGGTTATCCACGTCGGAAATCGACTTAAATACGGATTCGGAAACCGGCAGCTTACGCTTGGCTTTGGCGTGAGCGGGCTTAAATACATCTCCGTTTTCGGCGGCCGGGGTCCATACGAGGATCTCGATGGGATTGCCTGAATCCAGAACTTCCTGCACCAGGCGCGGCCCCTCCATGAACATCAGAGGAGAATCACGATCGTCGCGGATCTCGGCGAGTTCCTTCACCAGGGAGTGGCGACGGGATGTGATGACGGTGGATTCAGCCACGGGATAAACCGGGCTTATTGTATTTAAAAAACTGCGAATAAAAATCGAGGTTTTGCATCTAAGGGATAGAGGCACTGATGAGCGACCTAATTCCTTTGCAGGAGGTGCAGAGCAGGATCTACCGGATCCGGGGTCAGCAGGTGATGCTGGATAAAGACCTGGCCACGCTCTATGGGGTTAAGGCGATTGCCCTTCGCCAACAGGTAAAAAGGAATCTCCGGCGATTCCCCATCGATTTCATGTTCACCTTGTCCGACCGCGAAGTTGATCTCTTGGTATCACAGAATGTGATAGCTTCCCGGAAGCAGCTCGGAGGCTCAAGGCCTTATGCTTTCACGCAAGAAGGCATTGCCATGCTCTCTTCCGTATTGCGAAGTTCTGATGCGATCGAGATCAATATCGCGATTATGCGAGCCTTTGTGAAGCTGCGGCATGCGGTGTTGAGTATCCGTGACTTATCCCGTCGTGTGGAGTATGTGGAGGGCCGTATCGATATGGTCGAAACAGTTGTCCGGTTGATGCTCAAAGACATCCGCGAACTCAAGAACCCTCCCCGCGAGGCCTACCCAAGAATCAAAGGCTTCACCAAAGAATAAATCCGGCCTCGCGCGACCCGCCCGCCGGCCAAGCCGATCGCTTTGCTCTGGCCCAAATGACCTTGCCTGCCGGCAGCCCCGTCCTCCTGTGAATTCAAATAGCCGGGGCAGTCCCGACCATTAAGCACATCAATAGGCGGACGGGACAGGCAGGTCAAACCCCGATCGCGTTTGATATTCCAATTTGGAATCTCAAAGCACGCTACTCTTCAGGAACGTCCCCTCGACCCTATATCAGGCGGCTCGGCGAAGAGACTTATGAGCCCAATAAAGATCATGGGCGACTTGCAGGTTCATCCAGAACTCTGGCGTAGTCTTAAATACGCGCGATAATAGAAGGGCTGTCTCCGCCGTCATATCACGCCGACCATTGATCAGGGTATTGATCCGCTGAAGAGATACGCCCATCTGGCGGGCCAATTCGATCTGACTCATCTTTTTGGGCACCAGAAACTCCTCCAGCAGGATCTCGCCTGGATGTGTCGGTTCACGGTGTGTAGGGATCATTGTTAAACTCCTCTAGTGATAATCTACGATCTGGACATCGTAAGCGTCTCCATCGACCCAACGGAAGACGACTCTAAACTGATCATTAATCCGAATGCTGAAGAACCCTTTACGATCACCCTTCAGGGCTTCCAATCGGTTGGCCGGAGGCACCCGAAGATCCTGCAGGGCATGTGCGGCATTGACCATATCCAGCTTCCGGCGCGCGACATTCCAGATGTCCTGTGGAGTTCGCCTGGCATCCCGGGACGTGAGACCGTTAAAGAGATCTTCTGTCCCCTCATCCCGGAAGGTTTTGATCACGACCACAGTATAACACATTAACGCCTAGCGTTAAATAGTTAATCTATTGGGTCAACCCCTAACGGTGGGCTAATTGCTTCTTCCGACCTGCCTGCCGCAGGCAGGTCAAACTCCGATCGCTCATTTTGGGTCTACGCTTATATCTTTGATTAGCTAATTCTTAAAAATCAAGAATTCTTGAAGCGCATCGATGCGAATGGTGTGTTGGCCGTCCCATTCGAATTGAAGGATGCGATCCTTGTGACAATTGCGGATCGTTTGGGGACTGAAAATAGCAACGCACTGACCCTCGGGATCACGGACGCTGCTATAAACAATCCCTTGGGAATTTGATAACCAAAGCCCGTGGGCCCAAGCTTGAGAATCTGTGTAATCGATCGGATGGTAAAGATGACGTATCTTATGCTGGAGTCCTCTTATATCATGAACAGCAGCTTCCACTTGGCTTCGGATCACGCGCATCTGAGCGGAAAGAGGGCCGAAGCCTGCATCAGATAACAACTTCATATAGTGATGCGCTTTCTCAAACGCTGCCGTTCGGATTGAATTGGCCGTATAGTAAGCTCCAAAACGATGGTCGCTGAAACGGCCAGGTATACGATATACGAAAGGAGCCATTAAATCTGGCGAACATCTTTTGGGAAAGAAATCACCAGTTCGAAGTCGATTGATTTCACCCTTCATCTGACGAGTACGATTATTTGTAAGTTGCTCCAGTTGAAGTAGGGTAGGTTCATCCTCAGCGGAGGAGATTCGGCTGAAAAGCGAGATTTCGGGATACCGCGTGTTGATTACCCGCCATGAGCGCTTCCAATGAAGACCTCTAACTGGGATGTCAACGGTCATGAACCTCGATGGGCATCAAGATATTCTCGAACGTCGAGAAGATTTTGCACCTTCCCTTCCAACATGAGATCAAGGGGCGAACGACCGCCAAATGGGATACCTTTGTTGGTTCTTTTCACCCACGAATCGCTGGCTTCCGGTTGTGGAAGTAGGATCTGCAGAGCCTTATAGATTCCTAATATATACGAAAGCCGTTCAAGTGTGTCAGGCGCCAAACGGACATGTGGATCTCGCTTCCAGTTGTGATATGTGGCAGGAGCCGTTAATCCAAGAAGCGTCATTTGCTCTTCTCGATTTAATTTCCATAACGAAGCTATTCGATAAAAAGCGCGTAAGCCTGCTGCAGAAAGTCGTTCTGTATCTGTTGGATTCATCATGGTAGCCATATTTAGTCCTTACAATGAGTATAGTATATTTTTATACTTTGTCAATATTTATATATATAAATGTATATTTTGAATAACTCACTATTATCAATTTCGTATTGGTTTATAGGTCATTTTATTCATCTAAAATTTTGGAGCGATTCATGGCTTCATGGTTTGGGCGAGGGGTGCCGCGTTCGCGCGCTCCCGCCACCTATTTTTTAAGGTTGCGGGACCGTCCTTCCAGAAACGCAAGGTCGGACAGAGCGAGAGACGCAGTTGCCTGGCGACCATCCCCACCTAGGAGCCAGGTCCTCCTCCTTAAAGAATGGGAGGGAGGGGAGCGAAAGACGGAAGACTCGACATGGCGAGCTGCCTTACGCACGCTCGCCCGAATGGCGAGCGTTTTGCGTATGGCCATCGCTACCTTCGAGAATAGACGGCGATGGACAGCTGTTTCGGAGGAACGACAGAGGCTCCCGGCCGATGCGCACTCCCCTGCGAACGAGCGAGCGTGAAGGCGGTACGCCGAGCCAAGTGACTTTAACCCTCACCCGGGCCGCGCCCGCCCCCCGCCACACTACCGGCGGGCCCGCCTGAAGTCTGGCGGGTCTCCCTTTCCTTTGTGGGGCGAGGGTAGTTATGGGAGTGAGCGGCGTTTCCAGAGAGCGTAAATGGGGGGATAAACCAATAACTCTAGTAGAAATGAGGTCAAAAGGCCTCCGACCATGGGGGCGGCGATGCGCTTCATCATGTCGGCGCCGGTGCCGGCCGACCACATAAGCGGCAAAAGCCCCATGAAGG
>JBGPLV010000137.1:0-5729 GCA_041486625.1 Elusimicrobiota bacterium | reverse complement strand
TCCCGGAAGGGAACCCCTTCGTCGGACAGGCGCATGATTTCTTTGGCGGCGAACCAGAGTTCGTCGCGGGTTCCCGAGCAGGAAATAACTACACACTTCGCCTCACCCCCTAACCCCTCTCCCATCGGGAGAGGGGCGAGCGTAGCGCGGGGTGAGGCAAAAACCAAATCTGGCCTTATGCTCGGTTTGGGCGAAACTCGCGAGGAAATTCTGCAAACTCTGAAAGATCTTCGCTCGGTCGGCTGCGACTACCTCACGATCGGCCAATACCTGCAGCCGTCGACCAAGCATTTGTCGATTCAATACTTTGTCCCCATCGATGATTTCCGTTATTGGAAAGAAACCGCGCTATCCCTTGGTTTCGAACGCGTGGCATCCGGGCCCCTGGTCCGCAGCTCGTATTTCGCGGATGAATTGCACATTCCTGTATGACCATGACCGCCCAATTGCGCCGCTCGCCGCTTCATGACCTGCACGTCCATTCGGGGGCGAAATTCATCGATTTCCATGGCTGGGAACTGCCTGTCCAGTACACGAGCATCATCGATGAGCACCAAACGACCCGCCAGGCCGCCGGGACCTTCGACATCTCCCACATGGGACAGATCATCATCGAAGGGCCGGGAGCGTTCGACTTCATTCAAAAACTAATCACGGGCGACCTCCAGCGCACGTTAGATAAAGGGTTCGGGGTGTACGGCCATATGTGTTTGCCAACGGGCGGCATTATCGATGACATTTTTGTCTACGGTCTTAAGGAGCCGTCCGCCACACAACAGGCGGACGCCCGCCCGATGCGTGGCGGGCGATTCTTCATGGTCGTCAATGGCGCTACCCATGAAAAGGATGTGGCGTGGCTGCGAAAAAACGTCTCGACCGGCGTGACCATTACGGATCTAGAGAATCGCGCGGGATTTGCGATCCAAGGGCCCAAGGCTCTTGAAGTTATTGAAGAGACGATCGCCGGAATAGCAGAACTCCCGAGATTCGCGTTTCAGCAGATCCGGGGCGGCGCTCCCAACGACACCTTCTGGGGATGCCGGACCGGTTACACGGGCGAAGACGGGGCCGAATTTTTCGGACCCGCTTTGACGATTACCACGCTCTGGAAACAATTGATGGAAAGCGGAGAGGTTTTGGGCCTTAAACCCTGTGGTCTCGGTGCGCGCGACACTTTACGGCTGGAAGTAGGTTATCCGCTTTATGGGCATGAGCTGACGGAAGAGCACACGCCGCTTGAAGCCAACATGGAGTGGGTGATCAAGTGGGGTAAGGGTGATTTTATCGGCCGCACCGCCCTGGAAAAGCAAAAGAAGGAAGGCTTAAAAGAACAGCTCTTGGCCTATGAGCTCACCGAGCGCGGGGTCCCGCGGCAAGGCGCCAAGATTTATAAGGACGGACAGTTTGGCGGAACGACCACCAGCGGCACATTTTCCCCCTCTCTGCAGAAGGGGATCGGCTTGGCGTACACGCCCGTTTCATGGAATAATGTCGGCGCTTCGATTGAGGTGGAGATTCACAACAAGCGCGTTCCGGCTAAAGTCGTCGCGCTTCCGTTTTATCAGAAACCAAAGGGGACAATATCGTGAGTGAGCGCCGCTACATCAAATCACATGAATGGATCCGGTTGGAAGGAAATCTCGCTTACGTCGGCATTTCCGACCACGCCCAGAAAGAAGTGACGGACGTCGTCTATGTGGAAATGGCCAAAGTCGGAAAAGCTTTAAAGGCCGGCGAAGAAGCGACGACTCTAGAGTCCGTGAAAGCGGCCTTTAGCATCTACGCGCCGGTGTCTGGAACGATCTCCAAAACCAACACAGCCCTCGAAGGCGATCCCGGCCTCATCAATAAATCTCCTTACGAGAACGGTTGGATCTACGCGCTGGAAGTAACCAACCCGGCTGAGCTCAATTCACTCATGACCGAAGAGCAGTACCAGGACTTCCTCAAAAGCGGCGTCGCCGCCCAACACTAATTACTCCCCCTATATCGCACTCTGGTTTTTGCCCGATTCAAAGAGTTATTATGGCGCAAAGGGTCAAACTTATGGCATAAGGAGGCTACCTATGGTCACAACAAACTGTCAGGAAATCGCCGGAGTCAATTGCACGGTCCCGCTTAGCGGCAATACGCTGGAGGAATTAAAGCGTAATGTTTTCGCACATGCCCAAAAGGATCACAAGGACATGCTCGCGAAAATGACACCCGAGGATCAGGCCAAAATACCGCAGCAGATCGAAGCGGTTTACAAGAGGAAATCCGCCGGCGCACCCGCTCGATAATCACAATAGGCTTAAAAGTGCCAGGTACTTTTGGGCTTTTAAGTGCCTGGCACTTAAAAAGTTTTGCTCTCCAGCCAAGCGCCTGACACCGTGGTGTCCCTACTTCTGAGCGGTCACGATGCTTTGGGGTGTTGGCGGCAGCGCCTTCAGCTCTGTCGATCGGAACCCGGCTTGCCGGTGCATGGACTCCAATTCGGCGTAGGTGTAGGCGTCGCCGCTCGGTGTGCTGTTCAGCATGACAAAGCTGAAACGCGCAGGCTCGTGCGGCGTGACGCGGTCTTCGTTAGGTATAAATTCGAGAGACACCGCATGCCCGCCAGGTTTGAGCGCCTTGTGCACTTTGCGGAGGAGCGTCACATTCGTGGGCGCGTCAAAGTGGTGCAGGAAGTTGGTCAACAGGACAAGGTCATAGCCGTCGCCGAACGCGGTCTCGAAGGCACTCCCGGGCAACGTCCGGAACCGCTTGGCCACCCCCGCGCGCTGCGCGTTTTCTTGAGCGACCTTCAAAACGTTCTTCCAGTCCAGCGCGACCACCTCCGCATCGGGATAGCGCTGGGCGAGGGTGACTCCAAAGACGCCATGGCCGGCCGCAACATCCAAAATCTTCGCTTTCGGCGGCATGCGGCCTTTCATATGCTCGGCAATCAGATTCGCCGGCAAAGCCATCATCGACATCATGGAGCGGGCAAAAGCGACCCACATCGGGTGATCCGGCGACACGGACCCCTGGTCGCTCACGGTTCCGCCCTTGCGTACGGCCGTGGCGGAGTCTTCAAACATGTCCATCAGATGCGACGATGCCAAAAACCCGGCAATGTCGCCCATGAATTGCGGCGATTGGCGGTCCAGGAAGGCCTTCGAAACATCGGGCAGGCTGTAGCGGCCGTTCTGCTTGTGAAGCAATCCGAGCGTCACCAAGTAATCGCAGAGAATACGTGAGCCGCGCTCCGAGGCGTGGCTCCGTGCGGCGATTTCCGCCGCGGTGCCGTGTCCCTGGCCGATGATACTAAAAAGGTCAAGCTCCACGGCCGCCTTGAGGGCCGAAGTGCGCTGGTAGGCGGTCAGTGTTTCGAAGATGATATCGGGTGCAGCGGAAGTGGTTTTTGGCATAAGCAATCCTCCTCGGTATTAGGTCGCTATATTATATCGGAAGTTTGATGAGATCGCAGCCCAGGCTTATAGACATCCGGCGTGATTTTTGCTCCCCACCCAAGCGCCTGACACCGGGGTGTCGTGATGACTATCACCGATGCGTGACAAGCCATACGCCACAGGCGAAGATCCCTACCCATCCGAGGGCCGCGATAAACCCGGCGATGGCCAAGTTATGCGGCAGAACATGCCATCGAGAAAAGATGTCGGTCCAGTCATGCTCCCCGCCACCTACGAGCGGCAGGATCTGGGCACGTGCGTCTGCCATATAGCGCGCGATATTCAGAAAATTCTCAAACAGCCACGCCAACGATAAGGCAAATGCCGTGGTTTCTCCCTTTCGCCCGAAGCTGACTGATGCGATGGTGGGAAACACCAGCTGACCCATCGTGCCTCCGTAGATGGCGATACGTTCACCCAAAAGCCCAAAAATGGGATGCCCCGCTTCATGAAAAACCAGATTGGCATCATCCAGCACAGGGACCCAACCCTGCAGACTGCGCCACCTCAGCCAAGCCACAAGGACAAGAGCTCCTAACGCTCCACTTAACTCTAATGTTGAAACGGGTTTCCATTCTTTCATGCCGAAAGAATAGCGCATTCGGAAGGTTCAATCTATCAAAACAATCTTTGATACGGTTAGGTCTGCCAACCGGCGTGATTTTTGCTCTCCACCCAAGAGTCTGACCGTGGAGGCCACTAACTCTTAAGCACTCCACGGACTTCACGCTCAATGGCATTGCACCGGCATAGGATCCGGGCTTTATAGCTCAGATTGATGAAGTCGCCGGATACGATGACCTTCAATTCTCCGCAGCTGCAACTACCGAGGCGTTCCTTTTCGATATGGGTCTTAATCTGTTCCCTGAGGAACTTTTCTTCGGTACCACAGAAGCTGTCGAGCCAGGCGTATTTTATGTCCACGCGACGATCCTCCCTTAACCAGCCGAGTAGAGCACTCGTCCTGACCCCGATTAAATTTATACTGCTTTTGGAAGGGTTTGTCTGCGGGGAAGATTTCTCAACTCAGAACTCCGCGGCGTGATTTTTGCTCCCGACCCAAGCGCCGGACACCGTAGCTTCCTTAGGCCTTAGGACTCATATTACAGAAACTGCGAATATCTTTCGAGGTTTTGCATCAAAGAGACGAAGGGAGCTCGATTGTCCTACAATGACCAAGCAAACGTTTCTCAATAGACCGCGAAAACGCTGGATGGCCAAATATTTCAATGGCCTTTCTCTGCTTTCTGCCGCGGGAATCGTCAGTGAAACATTTGTAAAATTAGGGCTAGCTTGGCGGATACTGATGGTTTTTATCTTTTGCGGTTCGTTCATCTTAGGACTCGTATTCGCCAAGGCCAACAGCAGCGACCCACCTGAGGAGGGCTAAAATGACATTATTCATCGGATTTTGTTTGATCGTCGGATTCATTGGAATCATGATGGCCATCGACCACTTCCGCGGAAAACAACCCCACCGTTAGCCGGACGCGCCGAAACGGTCCGCATCGCCTTCGACATTGTCCACGCCAAAACCCACATCGCTCAATAACTTCCCCCGCCTACAGCTGGTGTGATTTTTGTTTTCCACCCAAGCGCCTGACACCGGGATGTCGTAAATCAGTTAGTCAGCTCTGTCCTCTTGTCCCCCTCTTGCCAGGGGTGCCGCATTCGCGGCGATGACGTCAGCGCGAAGGCGGCGTCCCGAGCGGTTTCTTGTATAATTCCCACCAATATGGATTTCACACCCCACACCGAAGCCGAACGCAAGGAAATGCTGGCTGCGATCGGCGTCTCAAGCGTCAAGGATCTCCTCAAAGACATTCCCCTTTCCAAACAAGACGTCAATATTCCATCCGGTTTGTCGGAAGGCGAGGTGGTGCGTCTGGGGCATGAGTTGGGCTCCAAGAACCAGGCCCCACCCCGACTCTTATCGTTCCTGGGCGCCGGTGCCTACGAACATTTTTCCCCTGCGGCGATCTCGGCGCTCATGAGCCGCGGCGAATTCTTAACCGCCTACACCCCGTATCAACCGGAGGTGAGCCAGGGAACGCTTCAAACCCTCTACGAATTCCAAAGCATGGTTTGCGAGCTGATGGCGATGGACGTCTGCAACGCCGGCATGTATGAAGGAGCAAGTGCGCTTGCCGAAGCCGTGCTTCTCGCCTTGCGCGAAACGGGCCGCAAGGAAATCCTTCTGCCGCGCAGCCTTCACCCGGACTACAGAGCCGTCGTTCAAACCTACACGGCCGAATCCGACGCCAAAATCATCGAGATCCCGTTCAAGCAGGGTGT
>JBGPLV010000136.1:0-5750 GCA_041486625.1 Elusimicrobiota bacterium | reverse complement strand
GCAAAACCTTCCAAATACCGGGCGTCATCCAGACGAGCAAGAAGGAAGGCATGCTGAGCATGGAGCAGTCCATACGCAATCTCCTGGACGCCAGGAAAATCTCCTCGGAAGAAGCCGCGAGCTTCCTGCCCAAAGCAGACCCCTCGTCGCCCCGCGCCGACCACCACGAAATGACCGCCGCCGCGCGGTAACGCGCGGCGAAGTTGTAGAATAAACCTTCCAAAAACCCATCGAAAGGAAGTTGCCGTGAAAAGTATCCTCAAAAAACAAGATCCACCTGTGTACAAAGCCATTCTCGGTGAAACTCAGCGCCAGGCCTGGACATTGGAGTTGATTGCGTCGGAAAATATGGTCTCGGAAGCGGTCCTGGAAGCCCAGGGAAGCGTTCTCACCAACAAATACGCCGAAGGGTACCCCGGCAAGCGCTACTACGGCGGCTGCGACCAAGTCGATATCGCCGAAAACCTGGCCATTGAACGAGCCAAACAACTCTTCGGTGCCGAGCATGTGAATGTGCAGCCGCACTCTGGAAGCTCCGCGAACTTAGCGGTCTATTTTTCCATGCTTAACATCGGTGACACCATCATGGGACTGAACCTTGCTCACGGGGGTCATTTGACGCATGGGCATCCACTCAATTTCTCCGGAAAATACTTTAAAGTAGTTGGATTCAACGTGTTTAAGGACACCGAACTAGTCGACTATGACGAAGCCGAGAAGCTCGCGCTCGAACATCGGCCCAAACTCATTTGCGTCGGAGCTTCCGCTTATTCCAGGGTCTTTGACTGGGCGCGCTTCCGCGCGATCTGCGATAAGGTGGGCGCCATCTACATGACGGACATCGCCCACTATGCGGGATTGATCGCCGCGGGACTCTATCCGTCTCCCGTTCCCTACGCCGATTTTGTGACGACGACCACTCACAAGACCCTGCGGGGTCCGCGCGCAGGAATGATCATGTGCAAGGCCCAATACGCGCAAGCCCTCGACAAGCTCGTATTTCCGGGAATTCAGGGCGGACCCTTGATGCATGTCATCGCCGCTAAAGCCGTCGCGTTTGGTGAAGCCCTGAAGCCTTCCTTCAAGAAATATCAAGGGCAGATCCTCAAGAACGCTCAGGCGCTCGCCAAAGAGCTCGCCGCGCGAGGTTTTCGCATCGTCACGGGAGGAACCGATTGCCATATGTTTCTGGTCGACTTAAGACCCAAGGGGATTACCGGAAAAGTCGCCGAGGAGGCGCTCGATCACGCCGGCATCACCGTGAATAAGAACGCGATCCCCTTCGATCCTGAAAAACCGTTTATAGCCTCAGGCATCCGTATCGGCACGCCCGCGGTCACCACGCGCGGCCTGAAGGAAAAAGACATGGCCAAGATCGCGGAGTGGATGGACCGTGCGATCGTCGCTCACCAGAACCCGAAGGAACTGGCCAAGATTAATGGTGAAGTCAAAGCGCTCTGCCTAAAATATCCAATGTACAAGGGGCGGTTAGGGCGCACAGCGGTGCGCCCCTACAAATCTTAATGGGGACAATTTATCTTGCGGCGTTTATAGTCGCCTGCGCCTCAAGCTTCACCACGACGCCCTTTGCCATCTGGCTGTCCAAACGCTGGGGCGTTTTGGATCAGCCCAGCGCGCGGAAGGTGCACCAGGTCCCTATTCCCCGGTGGGGAGGGCTGGGGATCTATCTCGGAATTCTGATGGGGGTCCTGGGCGTCTACATCGGCTTTCCCCGGTTCCGGCAGCTCTTGTCCTACCGCTATCCTCTCTACAGCCACGGGGAAATGCTAAACGTCATCACCCTGGATAAGCAGCTGGCGGGGATCTTAGTCGGGCTCACCTTTGTGGTGTTGCTCGGAATGCAGGATGATCGGCGCGGCGTATCTGCTCTTCCCAAGCTCCTCATTCAAATTATCGCTTCCCTGGTCGCCTTAAACTACGGGGTCCAGATCATGGGTTTGCGGCTACCTTTTTTCAACTATGCGCAGTTTCCGATCCTGCTGTCCCAGATCATCACGGTCTTCTGGGTGATCGGGTTCATGAACGCGATCAACCTCGCGGACGGTCTGGACGGTTTGGCGGCAGGGCTGGCGGCGATCGCCTCGGCGACATTTCTCGCGGTGGCGATCATCCAGGGGGACACCGATACACCGTTTATCTCCAAGCAGTTGAAACTGGCGGGGATTCTGTCGGCCATTCTTTCCGGAAGTTGTTTGGGATTTTTACCGTATAATTTCTCGCCGGCCAAGGTGTTCATGGGCGATGGCGGCGCGCTGGGGATCGGATTTCTTCTGGGAACGA
Source organism: Elusimicrobiota bacterium (assembly GCA_041486625.1). GTDB lineage: Bacteria > Elusimicrobiota > Elusimicrobia > 2-01-FULL-59-12 > 2-01-FULL-59-12 > JANLWZ01. The sequence goes on along the minus strand of JBGPLV010000136.1, from coordinate 3,449 downwards.
TCACTGTCATCGGAACCTTGAAGACCACGGCGGTCTTGTCCGTCATGATCCCGGTGATCGTGGTGGCGCTTCCCGTCATCGATGTGGGCCTGGCCATGATCCGGCGCTACAAGAAAGGCCACCGGATCATGGAGCCGGACAAGGAACACCTGCATCATCGCCTCATGGCGCGCGGATGGACGCCGCGGGAAGTGGTCTTGCTGGTGTATGTATTGACCCTGATTCTTTCGGTGTGGGCGATTTTTCTAGCGATCGTGAAGGGAGCCTAAGCGTATGCCTACGGTTAAGAAATCACCCATTAAAGTCATGGTCGTTTTCGGCACCCGGCCGGAAGCCATCAAGATGGCGCCCGTCTGCCGCTCGCTCTTGAAGCGCCCGAATGACTTTAAGACCGTGGTGGTCCTGACCGCGCAGCACCGCGCGATGCTCGATCAGGTCATGGATCTTTTTCACATTAAGTCTGACCACGACCTCAACATCATGCAGCAGAACCAGACGCTGGAATACGTGGTGACCGAGATCATCGAAAAAGTGACTCCGATCCTAAAAAGTGAAAAACCGGACATCGTGCTCGTGCACGGGGATACCGTCACGACGTTTGCCGCCGCCCTGGCTTCGTTTTACCAGAAGATCCCCGTGGGCCACGTGGAAGCGGGCTTGCGCTCCTACGACATGCACAACCCTTTCCCGGAAGAATCGAGCCGCGTCCTCACCGATCACTTGTGTTTCCTTCATTTTGCGCCCACGCATCAAGCCAAAGAAAATCTTCTCAAGGAAAATATCGACCCGGAAAAGATTTTTGTCACGGGCAATACCGTGACGGACGCCCTTTTTATCGCGATGAAAGAACCGCATCAATGGACCGACCCGACTCTGAAAGACCTCTTTGACCCCAAGAAGCAAACCGACGCCACGCAGCCGGCGGCGCGGATGATTCTGGTCACCGCCCATCGGCGCGAAAACCACGGCGCTCCTTTGGACAACGTGTTCCGGGCGCTGCGCCGCATTGTGGACGACAACCCGGGGGTTTACATCGTCTACCCTGTTCACCTGAACCCGAATGTGCAAAAGTCCGCTCAGACCGTTCTGGGGAACCACCCGAAAATTCATCTCATTCCGCCGGTCGATTATCTGGATTTGGTCAACTTGATGGAGAAAGCGTACATTGTGGTGACCGATTCGGGCGGCATCCAGGAAGAGGCTCCGGCGCTCGGCAAACCGGTGATGGTCCTGCGCAAGGTGACGGAACGTCCGGAAGCCGTGGCCGCGGGGACCGCGAAAGTGATCGGCGTGGAAGAAGAAGGCGTTTACCAGGACATCAAAGAGCTCCTGAACAATCAGCGTGTCTATGAGCGCATGGCCAATGCCGTGAACCCTTACGGGGATGGCAAAGCGACGCTCCGCATCCTGGACGCGATCCGGTACCACTTCAAAGTATGGGATGAGCGTCCCGCGGAATTCATGGGGGATCTGGCCTCTGCCCAACACTCCTTGTGGCCGCGCCGCCATCATTCGGAGACCGCATGAACGGTCTTTCCGCCTTTACGTGGGCGCTTCTGGCCTCTTTCTGTTGGGGCTTTGCGCCTCTTCTTGAAAAGGTGGGCCTCCGCGGCCACACGGACCCTGTGATCGGTGTTTTTGTGCGCTCCCTCGGCGTGATGCTGGGCGCCCTCTGCTTTTTGCCTATTCTGCCGCGCCTAGCGGGACGTTTTTCCGATCTGACCCCGCGCAACTGGATCTTCCTCTGCTTAGGGGGTCTCGTGGCCAGCATCATCGGCCAACTGTGTTTTTACCGGGCGCTCAAAATCGGCGATGTATCACGGGTCGTTCCGATCGGCGCCTCCTATCCGGTGCTCGCGTTTTTATTCGGGGTCCTATTTCTCGGAGAATCGCTGACCTGGGGCAAAGCGGGAGGGATTGTTCTGGTCATGGCCGGCGTGTATCTCCTCAGATAAGGAAGGGTGCATGGCGGACGAATTTTCATTTGATGTGGTGTCCAAACTCAACCTGCAGGAAGTCGAAAATGCGGTGAATCAGGCCAACAAGGAAATCCAGACCCGCTTTGATTTTAAAGGCAGCGTGTCCCGCGTGGATTGGGACAAGAAAGAGCTGTTGACTCTTTTCTCGGATGACGAGCAGAAGCTCAAGAGTGTCATTGACGTGCTCCAGGGCAAGCTCGTCAAGCGCGGCGTGTCGCTGCAGTCCCTCGATTATCAGAAAATCGAGCCGGCGGAGAAGGCCACGGTCCGCCAACCCGTTAAGATGAAGCAGGGCATCGAGTCCGAAAAAGCCAAGGCCATCGTGAAGGCGATCAAGGACGCCAAGCTCAAGGTCCAGGCCTCCATCCAGGGTGATCAGCTTCGCGTGACAAGCAAATCCAAGGACGAGCTTCAGGCCACCATGAATTTTCTGCGCGGCCAGGACTACGGCCTGCCGCTCCAATTCACAAATTACCGGTAATGATTCTGCATACGTTTTCGGACGGCGGGGCGAGGGGAAATCCGGGGCCTGCGGCGATCGGCGTTGTGATCTGCGATCCGAGCGGCAAGGTGATCCGGGAGGATGCCGAATGCATCGGAGAAATGACCAATAATAAAGCCGAGTACCGCGCGATGCTCAAGGCCCTCTCCATGGCCAAGACGCTGAAGGCCAAGAAGCTCCTGTGCCACGGGGACAGCGAGCTTATCATCTTTCAGCTCCAAGGGGTTTATCGCATTAAAGATGCCCAGCTTAAAACGCTCGCAGAAAAAGTAAAATCAGCCGCAAGTGCGTTTGAGGCCGTTCACTGGAAGCAGGTCCCGCGCGAACATCCGATGATCGCCCGCGCAGACAAGCTGCTGAATCAAGCCCTGAATCGGGCAAAGGCTGTAGCTCCTATGAAGCCAAAGCAAGGAGAATTATTTTGATCTGTCATCCCCGAGTGACTCTATCGGGGATCCATGGATTCCCGCCTTCGCGGGAATGACATTGCTATGAAAGTATTTCTTATCAGGTGGGTTTCAAACACTTTGGCGCTGGTCGTCACCGCGCTACTGTTGCCCGGGGTATGGTTTCGGGACTGGTCCGCCTGCTGGCTGGGGGCTTTGGTGCTGGGGCTTCTCAATGCTTTCGTCAGACCGGTGCTGCTTTTCCTCACGCTTCCGCTCAACATCGTGACACTTGGAATCTTTACGATTTTTCTAAACGCCGCGATCTTCTTTAGCGCCGGCTACATCATCCCGAGTCTCATGATCAAAAACTACACGTGGGCGATTTTCGGGTCGCTGCTCTTTTCCGCCTTCACGACGTTCTTCAGCTGGCTGCTCCACGAGCGCCGCGAATTCAACATCCGTTTCCATCTTTGGCGCTACTGACGCGGTGCCGCCCAGGCAGGCCTGCCTTTTAACTCGCGAAATTTAACCGTTGCACCGTCGTGCTTGATGACGGCCGCCAGGATCACCGGTTTGCCG
>JBGPLV010000135.1:0-5808 GCA_041486625.1 Elusimicrobiota bacterium | reverse complement strand
AGAAGATGAAGATGACGAAGACCACTGAACTGATGCTCTACGCGCTGCAGCACAAGCTGGTCCTTGCCCCTGAGCCCCTGCCTGCCGGCAGGCAGGCTCCGCCCCACCTGTAGGACAAACCCCGACAATTAATCGAGCCAGCGGCTGATACCGTCCCCTTTCATGAATTGGTATCTAAAGGGTGGAGGGTATACTTATGCTATGCATCGAAACTCCGCTGAAGGATCTGCAGGATGACGACTTGATTCATGAAACGCTTGTGGGAAACCGTGAAGTCTTCGGGATTCTCATCCGGAAGTACAAGGACTCGCTGTATGATCTGGCGTGTCGCATCCTGGGCAACCGGCAGGAGGCTGAAGATGTGCTCCAAGATGCTTTTGTCGAAGCCTACCGGCACCTGGCCGCCTTTAACCACCAGGCCCGGTTTTCCACTTGGCTTTACTCCATTGTGCTCAACCGCGCCCGGAACCGAATCCGTCACAACAAAACGATCCGGTGGTATTCGCTAGATGCGGGATCGAGCACCCATGAAGACTCCCCGCCGCTGGAAATGCCGGACCGCGGCCCATCCGTACAGACGATAGCGGAAAACAAGCTGTCGCTTGAGACCGTGGAGAAGGCGGCACACACCTTGCCATTAAATTACCGGTCGATTTTTATTCTCCACTATATGCAGAATTTGTCGCTGGAGGAGATCGCGCAGCGGCTGGGTCGGCCAACCGGGACGGTCAAGGTCTATCTCCATCGAGCCAGAAAATTGCTCTATCGCTACTTGTCGAGCGATCTTCGGGGCGTCGTAGGGGTGGCGGCGTAAGCTGGATGAGGCGGCTGTAACCGTATCCCCCCTTCAAGGTTCTAAGAGGATAGGGGGGTAATGTCCTCATGAAACCGAAGGTAAAAAAACACCATCGTAGAGATTACGCCAAAGAACAAGCGTCAACTTGCCCGACATGTCAAGCGCCCAAAGCCGGGTGCGTGTGCGACTCGGAACCTCTCGCCCGCTGGGAAGAGGAAAGTGACGATGCCGCTCCCTCTGCCCGTCTGAAGTCGCCATGGTCCATTCGCTAAGACCCGAGAACCGACCCGCAACAGACTTCGATCTTTTTTGCCAACGGTTAGAATCGCTGAAAGGAAAGTTCCCGCTCTATCAGTCAAGCGATCAATGGCTGGACAGGGTCTTGGAATCCATAACCCTGTGCAGAGGAAACCGTTCCAAAGTTTCGTAGGCCGAACCGCGGGGAGTGAGGGTGCTGCGGATGAGACCAACTTCTATCACGGACAAGGGACCAAACGTCTTTTGTGCGATGGGCGGCGGGAGGTCGGCCAAACGGATCGTTCCAGGGTTGACTTTCGAGCGCGCCAGCGTAATGTGGGGGTGGAAATGCCGGTTCTCGCGGACAAAGCCCAAGGCGTCACATCCCTCTTCGATCGATTCGGCAAGCTTTGTGACTTCTTGGGTCCCTGTTTCCAGTCCCAGCCAAACGACTCGCCCTCCAAAGTGGCCGAGCTTAGCCAGGCTCAAAGAGAACGAGGGATGGTCTGTTGCGGCCATCTTGAGCGCCTGGTGAAGCCGGGGGAGCCGATCCTCCCGGGTCTCGCCTAAAAATTTCAGTGTCAGGTGAAGTTGTTCCTCCTTGACCCAATGGAGCCGATGCTCCGGGTCCGGGATGGCGCCGGCCAGGGATTGGACCCACTGTGCCATCTCTCGCCGCAGGGAATCCGGGAAATTAATCGCGATAAAGAGTCGCATGACTTTTCATGACTTTTTACTAGAATACCAGTATGCAACTTTTGGAATTTCTTGTCGTGGGGATTGCCGCCGGCTGGATCATGGGGAAAATCCGAAGGGGCGAAGGGTATGGCCTGATCGGGAACCTGATTGTTGGCGCGATTGGGTCCTTTATCGGGTGGTTTCTCATGGGTTTTCTGAAGGTGGAGACCCCTAACATCTTGGCCCAAATCGCCATGGCCGTTGTTGGCGCAGTGGTCTTTTTTCTCGCCATAGGCCTGCTGAAACGAAAGAAGAAAAAGAAAGAAGACGATGATGAAGATTAACCGCCTGTTCGTGTCTCTGTTGGCCTTATTTTTGGGGGTGTCCTACCTTCATGCAGCGGAAAATCCGGATAAGAACAAGGAATCCTATATCAAGAAAGCCGACAGCGAAGTTCAGGAATGGACCGGTAAACTTAAATCGCTTCAAGAGCGATCAGAAAAAAGCGGCGCGAAAACGCGGCAGGAGCTCGACCACCGCATCAAAGTCGTCGACGAAAAGCTCGCCCAGGCGCGCAAAAAGCTGGAAGACCTTCGCACATCCGGCGAGGGAACCTGGAAAAGCCTGCGCCAGGGGTTGGAAGACGCGCTGCGCGACGTGAAGCGCGCCTTGCGCAATGCGCAGTCCTTTTTTAACAAGAATGACAAGAAAGCAACGAAGGAGGGGTCGTCATGAACAAAACAATGGGTCTTACACTGTTAGTGATCGGACTTTCAGCTCGAGGATGGGCCGCCACCGGGGTCGCGGAGATCAAGGGCACCACGGACAACTCGCCGATCGGAACCGTTCACTTTGAAGACACTGCCGCCGGCTTGCAGATCAGAGCGCAGCTGGCGAATGTGTCTCCGGGAATGCATGCGTTTCATATTCACGAATTCGGCAGCTGTGTGGACATGGGAAAAGCCGCCGGCGGTCACTACAATCCGGAGCATGCGCCGCACGGTCAGGTCCTGAAGGACGGAGTGCAGCATGCGCATGCCGGCGATCTGGGCAATATCAAGGCTGAGGCGAACGGCTCGGCGTCGCTCCAAGTAACGCTCCCGGGCGTCACATTGGCTGAGGGCAAGTATACGGTGGGTGGGCGCGCGGTCGTTCTCCACGAAAAGGTCGATGATTTCAGTCAACCCGTCGGCAACGCCGGCGGCCGCATCGGCTGCGGACCGATCCTCTTGATCGGCGCTCCTGCGCCAGCGGCACCTCCAGCGCCTACCCAAAAGTAAATTCAGTAAACCTGCCGGATGGTACAATGCCGCATTATGCCCGGCGGCAGGTCCCGTATTGTCGTAGCTTGCCTCACCCTTCTCCTCTCTCCTCTCCTCCACGCGGCACCCGCCCAAGTTACCGTCAGCAACCGTAGGCTTTTCGTCAACGGCCAAGCCTTCACCATTCAGGGCGTGGACTATTCACCCGTTCCAACGGGGTCGACTCTGACCGGCAGCGGAAACGGTTGTGCGGGGGGGTATCAATGGTGGGCGGACCGCTCGACCTATATCGCGGATTTCCCGCTGATCAAAAAGTTGGGTGCTAACACCATCCGGGCCTATGGAATCCTAAACAACACGTCCTCCAATTCCGTTCTGCAGGTTCGCGCCGCGCTGGACGCCGCCCAAGCGCAAGGGTTGCGCGTCATCATGAATTTTTATCCGGACCATTTTGTATCGGTCCCCGCCAATCAAGCGGCCTGGAAGTCACAGTTTTTGTCCGCCGTCAGCGCGTACAAGGACCATCCCGCCGTCCTGATGTGGGAATTCGGCAATGAGCAGAACCTGGATAACGGGCAAGATCCCGCGTGGTATCCCTTGGTGAATGATGTGGCGGGATCGGCCAAAGCGCTTGACGCCAACCACCCCGTCATGACGGTAGAGGGCGAGTGCCCCAATTGCGGCACCCCTATTCAATACAATGTCGGCTCTGCCGCGCGTTCCGCCGATGATCCGAGCATGACGAACCTGGATATTTGGGGAGTGACCGCCTACCGAGGCACCAGTTTTCAAGGCCTCTTTGAGACGCTGGCGTCGAGCACTTACAAACCCATTCTTGTCGCAGAGTTCGGCAAGGACGCCTACCGGGATTCGACAGGTCAGGAAGACCAAGCCATGCAAGCCTCCTATATAAGCTCCCAGTGGCAGGAGATCTCCGCGCGTCTGAGCGCTGCGGATCCAACGAAGCCGCTTATCGGAGGCGTGGTGTTTGAGTGGACGGACGAGTGGTGGAAGGATCTGGGGGGACTTTCTTGTTTCACGCATGATACCCAAGTCCTTTTCACGCGACCCGGAGACCCGGTCGATCCCAATTACAACGATGAATGGTTCGGCATCACCGCCATCAGTCCCGTGAACGCGATTTCCAACCCTGCCGGGACCGCCCGGACGTTGCGAACAAGCTATGCCACTCTGCAAGGTTTCTGGAACCCTTCAGCCGCCGCTTCGGCGACGAACCCTTCAAGCCTTTTTGATGGGACAGTGCGCAATTACCCGAATCCATTCCGCGTGGGTGCGGGGAACACCAAGTTCGTCGCTTTGACCACCATGGCCGCCAAAGTGGACGTGAAGATTTACGACGCCGGAGGACAGTTCGTCACCTCCCTCACTCAATCGTCGACAGGACCGGGCCGCGTCGAACTTCTTTGGGACGGCCGCAACAGCCAAGGCGCGCTTGTGAGCCCGGGGCTTTACATCGTGCGCATCGAAGGTTCGGGCAGCGGCCGGGAAGAAAAACAGTTCAGACGGGTGGTGGCGGTGAAATGACATTGGACCCTCATCCGGCCTCTGGCCACCTTCTCCCTAAAGGGAGAAGGCAAAGCTTCCAGGCCCTGCCCTCGCCCTTTAGGGAGAGGGCGGATGTATCACGGGTGAGGGGAAGTTTTTTGATTTTTGCCATTTGCGTCTTGCCATTGCGCGTGTGGGCGTCGGGCGAAGCGGACGCCTTCGCGCTGCCCGGTGTCGGCGCGCGGCCGGGCGGAATGGGCGGCGCGTTCATTGGTCTGTCGGATGATATTGAGTCGGTCTACTACAACCCTGCCGGGCTCGGAAATCTCATCCAATCGGGGGTGACGGCGATGTATCAAGCGCCTGAACTTGAGACCTCGCGCAATTTCCTCGGGTTCAACAAGCGGTGGGTGCATCCACGGTTTCCAGGAAGCATCGGTTTTGGCTGGCTGCGCCTGCGAAGCGCCGATATCGAGCTGACCAATACCGATGAGCAGGTGACCGGAACGGACACATTGACCAATGACTTGTTCCTCTTAAGTTTCGGCGTCCATCCTTTTCAGCATTGGTCCTTCGGAGCCTCTGCGAAATACTTCCGGTTTGCTTTCAATGGATTTAAAGAAACCGGGTATGGCGCCGATCTGGGCGTGCACGCTCAGTATAATCCCGTGCGCCTGGGCCTGGTATTGACGGACATCGGAGGAACGACACTGAAGGGAAGCTCCATCGATCCTTCGGGGGGAGATGTGACGGACAGGGTGCCTGCTCGCCTGAAAACAGGGCTTGGTCTTGTCTTCAACCAACCTTTTAATTGGCCCATCAACGTGAATGGGGATTTAGACGCTCTGTTTAAACTTCAGGATGCGCAGGACATCCGGATGGTGACCGGGGCGGAGATATGGACTTTCCAGGATCGGGCGGCCATTCGTACCGGATACGAGGAATCAAACGGCCCTACCCTCGGTTTTAGCGCGCGTCTCGGCCAGTTTCAGATCGACTACTCGTTTCTCCTCAGCCTTCATCTCAAAGACGAGCACCGCATCGGAACCACTTTCCGGTTTTAATGGAAATGGCGTGGGGCGAATGCAATAATGTCATTCCCGCGGTAGTAGGCGGGAATCCATGGATCCCCGACAGGGACTCCGCCACACTACAGGCGGAGAGCGCCCGTGGTGTGGCGCTCATTCGGGGATGACAACCTAGAGGAGGGTCTATGAAAAGCAAAACATTAATAATCATCGTATCTATGGTTTCCGGAATCGGTTTTGTTCGAGCCGAAGACGCAGCCCAGACAGCTCCAGCCACGCCTGCCGCTCCGGCCTCAGCCGT
>JBGPLV010000134.1:0-5865 GCA_041486625.1 Elusimicrobiota bacterium | reverse complement strand
GGTGGCCGTCGCCGTCGCACTGGAATTCCTGCTCTTGGCGCGCCTCCGCCGCCGAAAAACCGAAAAATGATCCTATTGGTGGAAAACGAGGCCCGTCTGGCCAAGATTATCCTGTCGAAGCTTGAACGGGAAGGGCTTCCGGATGTCGAATGGATCCGGGATGCGGCAGCGCTTCGGGCCAAATTCGGGGGCGCGCGCCCGGAGGTGCTCGTGATGCACACCTCTTTGCCGGACGCGGAGCCGCTCGCGCTCGTGGAAGAAATCCGCACGCACCCCGCCTGGAGCGAGGTGCCGATCCTGATTCTTCGGGACGGTTTCGAGATCCAGCTCGCCGAGACCTTTTTAAAGGCCGGCGTTCAACAAGTCATTCAAAAACCGTTTCAGCCGAGCGCTCTCACACGCGCCATTCGCCGGTTGCTCGACATTCCAAAGCGCGTTAATATATAATTCGCTTCTAAAAAATTTGTTTCTAACCAGGAGGAAATAATCGGATGAAAAGTTTGAAAACATCATTTTTGGCGGGTTCCCTGTTAATCATTTTATGGGGGCCCGGCCTAGCCCATGCGGCCACCATCAGCGGCAAAGCGACCTTCAGCGGGTCCGCTCCGGCTCCCGCCATGATCAAAATGGCGGCGGACGCGGTCTGCATGAAAAAGCATGCCGAGGGCGGCGTCAGGGACGAATCTGTGGTGACCGGTCCCGGAGGGGCGCTCGCGAACGTTTTTGTCTATGTGAAGTCCGGACTTGAGGGGAAGAGCTTCCCCGCCCCAGGTCAGCCCGTGGTGTTCGACCAGAACGGCTGCTGGTATAAACCGCACGTGTTTGGGATCCAAACCAATCAGCCGCTTGAGATACGCAACAGCGACCCCACCCTGCACAACGTCAATTTCATGGCCAAAATCAATCCCCCATTCAACCTGGCCATGCCGGTGCAGGGGATGAAGATCACTAAAAAGTACGCCAAGACCGAAGTCATGGTCAAAATCAAATGCAATGTCCATCCCTGGATGGGGGCCTACATGGGCATTGTGGACAACCCATTTTTTGGGGTCACGGCCAAAGACGGCCAGTTCTCGCTCAAAGACGTCCCCGCCGGCAAGTATGTCATTGAAGCCTGGCATGAAAAGTACGGAACCTCCACGCAGGAAGTCACCGTGGCGGACGCCGAAACCAAAACGATCCACTTTACCTTTAACCCGAAATAACCCTTGAAGCCCTTGTCGACGTATCTTGAGCTGACCAAACCCCGCATCACCGCCATGGTACTCATCACGGTCTTGGCGGGCTTTTTTATGGCCGGCTCATCTCAGGGGATTCTCTTACGCACTCGTCTAGGGCTGATCCTCCTGACCTTCTGTGGGACGGGGCTGGTCGTAGGGGGGGCGAACGCCCTGAACCAATATTTGGAACGCGATTCCGACAGCCTCATGCGGCGCACGCAAGGCCGGCCGCTTCCTCAGAAGCGCTTGCTGCCGCGACAGGCCTTGGTTTTTGGCGTTTCTCTTTCGATGGTCGGCTTGACGCTGCTGACGCTGGGCGTCAACCGCCTCTCTGCCTTGCTCGCCTTGACGGGCCTCCTCAGCTACGTATTGGTCTATACCCCGCTTAAGAAAAAAACCGTCCTGAACACCCTCGTGGGCGCTGTCCCGGGAGCCATTCCCCCGGTAATCGGTTATGTCGCGGCCGGTGGGGCGATGAACGTGGAAGCCGGGATTCTCTTCGTCATCCTTTTCCTTTGGCAGCTTCCGCATTTTCTGGCCATTGCATGGATCTATCGCGAAGATTACGCGCGCGCAGGGTTTCCCATGCTTCCGGTGCTCGATCCCGGAGGGGGACGAACCAGCCGGCACATCATGCTCTACTGCCTGGCGCTTTTAACCGTCAGCCTGGTGCCGAGCCTGATCGGCTTGACCGGACGCGTCTACTTTTATGGGGCGCTGGTTCTGGGGCTTACATTTTTGGGATTTGCGCTGAGTCTGAGGGTCGCGCGCTCGACCTTGAGCGCGCGGCGGCTTTTCCTCGCTTCCGATATGTATCTGCCCAGTCTTCTCAGTTTGATGCTGGCGGGAAGGGTTTAGCGTTATGGAAGGAAATTACCACTGGGGACTGCCCGTGGCGGCGTCCACGTACGCCCGGGACATCGATTTCTCCCTGTCGCTCATCCATTGGGTGATGCTGGGCCTCTTTGTCGTATGGGGCATCTATCTCGTCTATTGTCTCATCTGCTACCGCAGTCGGGAGGGTCACCGCGCCACCTATCCCAAGGAAAGCCGCAAATCCTCCGCTTTGTCGTTCCTCCCGGACGGCGCGATCCTCGCTTTTGAGATTTGGCTGCTTTTAATATTCGGGTTTCCCGTTTGGGCAAGGATTCGTGAGAAACTGCCGGACGAGCGAAACGCCGTCAACATCCGGATTGTGGCGCAGCAATTTGCCTGGAATATCCATTACCCGGGCCCCGACGGCGTCTTCGGCCGCACGGATCCCAAACTCATTACGGAAGCGAACCTCATGGGGCTGGATCCGGCCGACCCGGCGGGGAAGGATGACATCATCACTTTAAACAACCTGTATCTGCCGCTTGGAAAACCGGCCCGGATACGCTTGACCTCCCAGGATGTCATTCACAGCTTTTTTGTGCCGGAGTTCCGCCTCAAGCAGGACGCCGTTCCGGGGTTGAGTATGACGGTGTGGCTTGAACCCAACCGGGTTGGACAGTATGAAATTGGTTGTTCCCAGTTGTGCGGCCTCGGCCACTACCGGATGCGGGGAGATGTCTTTGTGAAAACGCCGGAGGAATTCAATCAATGGGTAAAAGAACAGTCCGCCGCCGCGAAGGGATGATCCGATGAGCAACGAGCGCCATGGATTTATGCGCACCTGGATCTTCTCGCTCGATCACAAGGTGATCGGCCTGCAGTATATGTTCACCTCGCTCTGCTTCCTCTTATTTGGTTTTTCCCTAATGCTTTTGATGCGCTGGCAGCTGGCGTTCCCCGGCAAGCCGATTCCGTTCATCGGGGGTCTTTTCCCGGATACGCTGGCGCCGGGGGGCATCATGCTGCCCGAGTTCTATAACCAACTCGGCGCGATGCACGGGACCATTATGGTGTTCTTGGGCGTGGTGCCGCTGGGGGTGGGAGCCTTCGGCAATTATGTTCTGCCGCTTCAGATCGGCGCGGCCGACATGGCCTTTCCGAAACTCAACATGATGAGCTATTGGATTTACTTCGTGGGGGGGGTCTTGATGCTGTCGAGTTTCTTTTTCCCGGGGGGCGCCGCCCAATCCGGGTGGACGTCTTATGCGCCCCTCTCGGTGCTCGCCCCGCCCAGCCAGACCATGTGGATCCTCGCGATGATCTTCATCATTACCTCCTCGCTTTTGGGGAGCATCAATTTCATCACGACCACCATCAACCTGCGCGCGCCGGGGATGACCTGGTCGCGCCTGCCGATCTTTGTCTGGGCCCAGTTTGTCACCGCCATCCTTCTTTTGCTGGCGTTTCCGGTCCTGGAGGCCGGAAGTCTTTTTCAGCTGATGGACCGCGTCGCTGGAACCAGCTTCTACATTCCCAAGGACTTGGTGGTGAACGGAGCTCTCTTCGGACGGAGCGGCGGAGGCAACCCGCTTTTGTGGCAACACCTATTCTGGTTTTTAGCCCACCCCGAAGTGTACGTGCTTCTCTTGCCCGAGATGGGGATCGTGGCGGAAATCTTGGCCAACGGCACCCGCAAGCCTCTTTTCGGATATAAGGAACTCGTGGGCTCCATGATTTTTCTCGGGGTAATGTCGTTTATGGTGTGGGCGCACCATATGTTTTTGAGCGGGATGAGAACCGAGCTCGCCAAATTTTTCACCACGACCACCATGATCATCTCCATCCCTTCGGTCGCAATCCTGACCTGTTTTCTCTTGAGCCTGCGCGGCGGATCCATTCGTTTTACCGTTCCGATGCTTTTTGCCATCGCTTTTCTGCCCATGTTCGGCATCGGAGGCTTGACCGGCCTGCCCCTCGGGTTTATGGTGACGGACATCTACCTCCACGACACCTATTACGTGATCGGGCATTTTCACTATGTGGTGGTCACCGGAAGCCTGATCGCACTGATGGGCGGTGTTTACTATTGGTTTCCCAAGATGTTCGGACGTCGCATGAATTAGTTTTGGTCCAAATTCCACTTCTGGTCGACGATCCTCTTCATGAACGGCATTTTTTTCCCCATGTTTATTCAGGGGATGGCAGGCGTCCAGAGGCGCTTGTATGATCCCACCGTGCAAGCCCACGCCGCGGTGGTCCAACCCCTCAATGTGTTCATGTCGATATGCGCCTGGGGGCTCTTTCTGTCTCAGGTCCCTTTCATTCTGAACTTGTTTATCAGTCTCTTTAAGGGGAAGAAAACGGAAGAAAACCCCTGGCAGGCAACGACGCTCGACTGGGCCTGTCCCTCCCCTCCGCCCCACGGCAATTTTGTCAGCACCCCGACCGTCTACCGGGGTCCTTATGAGTACAGCGTTCCGGGCCGGCGGACCGACTGGTGGCCGCAGGATGCGGCCCCCGGAGAAGGATAAACCGTGTCGACGACCGCCGAAACCCTCGAGACAGCGACAGGAATTCCCAACGGCAAACTGGGGATCTGGCTCTTTTTGGCTTCGGAGGTCATGCTTTTCGGCGGGATCATCAGTTCCTACATTGTGCTGCGCATGGGAAGTCCGATTTTCGGCGTTCCTCCCCGCGAGATGCTGGGGGTGCCCTTGGCGATGATCAACACTTTTGTCCTGATCACCTCGAGCGTTACGATGGTCCTTGCGCTGGCCTCTATTCAGAAGGGAAACCGAAGCGCCTTCGCCGGCTATCTTTCGGCAACGCTCCTCTTGGGCTTTGTTTTTCTGGGCATCAAGGCCTATGAATACCATCACAAATGGGCGGAAGGGATTACGCTGTCCGGCAGCCTCTTTGGTTCTTTCTACTACACCATGACCGGTCTTCATGGCCTGCACGTGATCGGCGGGCTTATTTTCAATTCGTACATTCTAGTAGCATCCCTCACCCCCAGTCGCCGCGGCGACAGTAAGGGTGAGGGATGGTCGGGAAGCATTACGCCTGAGCACCATGACCGCGTGGAATATGCAGGCCTTTATTGGCATTTTGTGGATTTGGTTTGGGTGGTCCTGTTCCCTCTACTCTATTTGATCTAATGGCGACTCCAGCGACTCCGCACAACATGGTCAAAACGTACTTGGCGGTATTTGCCGCGCTGGCGATTCTCACGGTGGTCACTGTGACCGTGACGCAGCTTCATTTGGCGCGCCCCGTGGCCATCGGGATCGCCGCCACGATCGCGGTGGTCAAGGTGTCGCTGATCGCGCTCTTCTTCATGCATCTGAAATCGGAGCGGGGACTCATCTACGCCATTGTTTTTATAGCCCTGGTCCTCGTCGGGCTGCTGGGCTTTATTCTGTTGCCTGATATTGCCCATGCCTGCGCGGTCTGTTTTAGTTCACAGGGCGGCGCCCCGGGACTCGCCCGCGGCTTTTACTGGGGCACCCTGCTCTTGCTCGCGCTGCCGTTTTTTCTCGTCATCACCATAGCCACGGCGATCGTCTTGGCCGCCAAAAAGAAGGGGTCCCATGTATAAGAAGATTTATGTCCCTGTGGACAATTCCGACCACTCCAATGCGGCGATCGAGCTGGCGGTCTCGCTCGCGAAGGCCCTTGGCGCCCAGGTGATCGGCAATCACGTTTACGCGGCCAAAATGCACGACAAGCGCTTCCGACAGATGGAATATACGCTTCCTGAAGAGTATCTGGAAGAAAACGAACTGGAGCGCCAGCGCAAAATTCACGACTCGCTCATCACCATGGGCCT
>JBGPLV010000133.1:0-5889 GCA_041486625.1 Elusimicrobiota bacterium | reverse complement strand
ACCACCATGCCATCGCTAATGCATATCCCAAGCGTGCCCCGAGACGGTCAATAACGCCCCCGGAAACGAGCATCATGAGGGCATAGGAGAACTGGAAAGCGAAAACGATCCAGCCGTAATCGCTTTCCGACCAGACGAAAACCTTCTGCAGCTGGGGGGCAAGAATGGCGATGGTTCCGCGATCGACGTAATTGATGGCAGTGCCGAAAAACAACAGACTACAAATCCACCAGCGAAGATTGGGAACCTTGAAACCTGATTCTTGCCCATTGCTTTTGTGAGTTTCGTCGGAGGGAGTCGGGGCCATTGATGTGGACAAAGGTTATAAGTTCAAGAGGAAAGTGTAAAGGTTAAAGGATGAAGGTTAAAGACTCTTTCCCGGGAGGGGGCTCCATCTCGAACTAAACCGTTTGCTCTTACTTTTAGCCTTTAACCTTTAGCCTTTAACCTTGGCCATTTAAGACTCTGCCGTCACGAGAGGAAGGACGTCCCCTCCGTGACGCAGTACTGCCACCTTAGCTTGTGGACCGGTGATCCTGAAAGCCATCTCAAGCGCCTGCTGTGGCGTTGATGCGGACTGAAATCCCAGATGCGCTTGCATCTCGAATTTGATTCCTGGCGAAACCATTATGCCGCGCGCCCGATCGCAGACCACTCGTCCGACGTGAACGAGGTGGGCCGCAGCCACCAGATCGGTGATCTCCTTTTTCTCCACCATTGCTTTCACTTCATCGAACCCGTGATAACCCAACCGCTCAACTTCCGGGTGTTCTGTGGAGACTCCGTGAGAGCAGGGGGTGACGATGATGACCACGCCGCCCTCGCGGACCGCAAGTTCCGCAGCGTAAATCCCCTTGGCGGCCTGCCAGAGGTCGTAGTCGGCGGGATAGGATTCCGTGAATACGATGTCCGCCAGCGCGGGCTGCGAGATTCCGTGGATGGCCCGGGAAAGCTCGGCCCCTTTTCGATGGGCTGCTACTACGTCGCCAGCCACCACGTGAATCACTCGGTGTTGAGCGTCCATCACCGCATTGACGATGAACCGGAGCCCGGCATGGCGCGCGATTCTCTCCACTTCCTGCCGCACAGGATTCTCCACGACCCCGAGAATCTGTTGGCCGGCATAAAGAGCGCTGCGCCAGTGTGTATATCCGGTAACCTCGCGGCCTGAAACTCCCGGCTGAACGATGGTGGCGCCTCCGGTAAAGCCCATCACGCGATGAGGAACGATTTGTCCAATACCAATCACCAGGTTGGCCTCGCCCAGCAAGCGGTTCACACGGACGGGCGTCCCGTCATCCGTGATCCCGATCTGTTCGAGGTTTTCATCACTTTGCCAGTGATGAATGATCACTTTGTGTTGCTGCGGAATCTGCGGGCCGAGTTTTTTGGCCACTTCCTGTGTGCTCATGCGAGCGTGTGTCCCCGCCGCGATCAGAATCCTGATGTTGCCAGGATGGCATCCGCGCTGGGAAAATCGCCGGATGATAGCAGGCAGGAGAGCCCACGCTGGCGTCTGCCGGGTGATATCGTCCACCAGGAACAACACGCGAGAATCGGGTGCTATAAACTCTTCGACCTTGGGCGACCCGATGGGATGGTCGAGCGCGTCTTCAACCAATTCCTCGGCTGGCTTTGAGGGTTCGATGGCGCGTGGCTCGAGAATCGCCAAAAAGTTGGCGCCAGCGACTTCAAGGGGACTGACGTCCGGGTATGAGAAAGATATCTTCATGGAATTTGACGTTATAGGTGGCTTGAAAAAAGTCACGATGGGCTTTCTCCTGGCTTGCCACTTACCACCGACCACAGATCACTGGTTCTTGACCCAGGCGTGGCGGGGATCATCGGCCCAAGCGCCATATCGCCGCTCTTCGCCCGCCAGCACCCACGTGTAATGGAGTTCGTAGCCAGGCGCAGCGACGACCGGATGATACCCTTTGGGGAGGATAACTGTGTCCCCGTCTTCCACCACAAATACGTTAGAAAACCCCTGGGGGTCATCGGGGGCCGTGTACGTCCAGATAAAGCCAAACCCGCCTGCCGGCTTGACCCTAAAAAAATAAATCTCCTCGAGAACTGCTTCCTGGGGAGGATTGGAATGGTCATGCTTGTGGGGCGGATAACTGGACCAGTTGCCGGGAGGGTTTAGAGTTTCACCCGCGAGGAGGCGCTCCGCGGGAGTGTTTATGCCCAGAGCCGAATATACAGTTCGCCGCCAATTATCCCGCCCAACTTCATTGGTCACCACTGTCGACCCCTCCAGAAGTGCGGCCGGGGTCGTGCAAACCGAGGGCGCGGAAAAAATCCCTGCATCCAGTTTTCCTGAGAGCGATTTGATTTCATAGGACGAATTCGGAGGAATATAAATCATCACGGGCGGTCCCGAAAAAACGTCTCCTCGCGCGCCCACTTTGTTGAAGTTCTGTTTGTTGCCCCCTCTCTCAATGGTCACGTTTGCTGTGCCAGAAAAGACATCCAGAACGGATTCGCGGGATCCTGTGGACCCCGAAAAGCGTTCGCCCTCTGGAAGTTGCAGCCTGCCAAAATCCAGGAAGCGCATTGTGCCGGCTGGAACAATCTGCTGAAAATTGCCGTCGTGTTTGGATTTAATCAGTCGCTCCATGGAATCCCCTTCGCTCTTTGAATTCGAACGGAGTATTATACGCCAGTCATGCGGGTGCAATACTGTCTTGCTGAAAAAAGGAATCGGCCAGCCACGGCATTTTCGGAGTATCCTCTGGGGTGTTTGTGGGGACATGACATGGCGGAACAGAATTCCTTCAATAATCCAAAGGCGGAGGTTTGAAATGAATCGACGGTCTTTTCTGGCATCTTCGGTAACGGCATCGGCACTGGCGGGCGGTTCGGGCCTTATTCCGCGGGCCTCAGCGAGTGCAACCCCTGGCCCAAGCCCGGAGTATATTGAGCTCCGTCTTTATCATCTTCGCCGGGGGCAACAACACACCCAATTTGATGAATACCTACGCACCGCATGGGTGCCGGCGATGAACCGGATCGGGATTTCGCCCATC
Organism: Elusimicrobiota bacterium; assembly: GCA_041486625.1. Lineage (GTDB taxonomy): Bacteria > Elusimicrobiota > Elusimicrobia > 2-01-FULL-59-12 > 2-01-FULL-59-12 > JANLWZ01. Next base: position 2,857 of record JBGPLV010000133.1, on the reverse strand, counting down.
GGAGTTTTTGAAGTTATGGTGGGGCCGGAGAACCCGACGATGTACGCGGTGATCCCCTACAAGTCGCTCGACGTAATGGCAGGCTCGTGGGCCCGGCTGACGGCTGACCCCGAGTTTCAGAAGAACGGTGCGGCCGTATTGAACGCGCCCCCCTCCGAGCCGGCCATTGTGCGCATGGAAAACTCATTGATGGTCGCTTTCGACGGCATGCCGCGGCTCCAAGCGCCAAACTTTGGGGAAAAGCAGAAAAGCCGGATTTTCGAGTTGCGGACTTATGAGAGCCACAGCAAGAAGGCGAACCGGAAGAAAATTGAGATGTTCAACACGGCAGAGATGGTCATTTTCCAGCGGACCGGCCTCGTGTCCGTTTTCTTCGGCGATACCCTGATCGGACAAAAAATGCCTCAGCTCACCTACATGCTCGCCTTTGACAGCATGGAATCACACGATAAGAATTGGGCGGCATTCGCTGCTGATCCCGATTGGAAAAGATTGAGCACAGCGCCGGGTAACACCGACGGTGAAATCGTTTCCAGCATCAGCAACGTATTCCTGCGCCCGACTTCTTATTCGCAGATATGAGGGTTTTTCTGAGGGTTCCTGGGTCGAACCTCACTTGGGAAACTTGAAGCTCAGTTCGCGGCCCATTTCGAAAACGGGCTTCTTGCGCTTTCGGATGAGAGCTTTGTCCTCTGCCAGCGCGCTCACCAGCATGGGCATGGCGATAGTCGAGTCGCAGTGGACGGTGACCATGCTGGCGTCGTGGGCAATCTTGCCCCAGCTTTGTGCCTCTTCGAACGTGCATCCGGAGAGGCCGCCCCAGTGCGGCGCGTCGGTGACCACCTGCACCGCGTATTTGTGACCATTGTGAGCATTGCGCATGAAGGTGGCTGTGACTTCGCTTTGTTGGACGAAATTCTTCGGAGTGCCCCCACCAAAATAAATCACGCCCGAGGCCGGAGATTCGCCCGCCAGCCGCGCCGTTTCCAGCACGTCGCCAATTACATCGAACGTAAAGTGGTTTTTGCCGAGATGGCGGTTCTCCGCGATGCCGATGCCGATGGAAGAGTCGCCGATGGCGGGGCAGTAGAGCGGAATCCTCGCCTTATACGCCGCGGTCACGATGCCGTCTTCCTTGGCGTGCTTGGAAATTTCTTTGCCAATGAGATATAGGAATTCGCGGGTCGTATAAGGGCGCGTCTGGTCCAGAGACGCGGCGAAGCGGCCCATAAAAGCGTCTTCTTCCCGGAATTCTTCCTCATCGACCAGGGTGTCGTACATGCGGTCAATCAGGTTCTTCTGCAAAAGCACGTCGTCGATACTGGGCGAGCATTGGAAGTGAAGCCGTCCGATGCTTTCGTGCATATCGTGAAAAAAGTTCGCGCCGGTTGAAACCAGGCAATCGATCAGCCGATTTTTGATGAGGTACACCACCAGGCGCCTCATTCCGCCGGGGATCATGGCGCCTGACAATCCCATCATGATCAGCACACGGTCCTTGAGCATTCTGCGCCAGACATCATGGGCGATGCCGAGGTTGCGCCCCTGAAATGAGATACCCTCCATCTTCTCGAGAAGTGCGGAGACGTTCTTCCGCCGGTCAATGGCGAGAGGCCGGGTCGGTGTAGTAAGAATCTGGTTTTTGCGCATAGCCACCTTTCAATCGTAAATGGAATTTTGATTCTGCGCAGCCCGTAGCATAGCCACGCCGGGAAGGGAAATAGTCTGCCAGAGCCTAAGCAGCCGGATTCGGCGGATCATTCGTCAACGCCGAGCAGGATCGACGCGGCCAGCACCGTGGTCCAGAGACCTCGTTTGTCGCCGATGGCGGACTGAGTGATTTGCATGGTGCGGACAATTTTGTTCGAGATCCGGTAGATTTCTTTTTTTTCGTCCCAGCTCCGGTCAGGGTCGAACTCGACGCCCAGGGTGGTGGCCAGCATTTCCGCCGCCAATTCTTCCGCGTAGTCCCCCGCCACTTCTTCGGTCTGCCCGTACGAATGGTGCTCGGAAAGGTAGCCGAAAGTGTTGCGGTCGGAGGGGAGAGCCACGCCGACCGAGGCGGCGATGAGGCGATGGGGCTCGCGCGTCGAGTTTTCGCTGATCACGACGAAAGTAACTTGTCCCGGTTTGAGCTCCTTCACGCCTTCGGAGCGGGGCAGCAACTTGCACCGCGGGGGGAAAATGCTCGAGACGCGCACCAGATTGCACGCCGCGATGCCCGCCGAGCGCAGGGCCAATTCAAAGCTCGTCAGTTTTTCCCTGTGTTTCCCCACTCCCTTGGTTAGAAACATCCGTTTCGGTACAAACATTGCGTTCCGTCCTTCACGTTTTGAGTCCTCGTCGTCCGGGCTTTAAGCGAAAGCGTTGGTAACGTAACAAAAAGTTGAAAAAACTTCCATCGAATTTTTCGAATGTTAAATGGAGGTTACAAAGCGCGCCGGGATTATGTTTTCCCCTCGAATAGGAAAATCAGGTCGATGATTAAAATGATGACCACCATGAGCTCAAGGACAAAGGCTCGGCTCTGGTTGAATTGTTCCACCATGAATTTATATAGATTTTCCGCGGTGTCGATTTTTTGTTGTACCAGGCTCTTGTAATCCAGCACGCCGACCTTATTGGCCGCCAGCCTGTACAATCGAGCGGAGAACATATCACTCAAGAATTTGATGGCATTGTCCGTACGTTCGGTAAGTTCGGTGACGTCGAGCAAAAGAGTGTGCAAGCGGGCCGAAGCGCGGGCCATCCGCCAGCGCGCCCAAAATCCCGTGCCCTTGTCCAGCGACTGGTAAACGGAAGCGAGACGCCGGGTCAGCACTTCATCGTAGTAGCGGAACTCGAGCAACTGGGAATT
>JBGPLV010000132.1:0-5905 GCA_041486625.1 Elusimicrobiota bacterium | reverse complement strand
TAATCGCCGCCGGTCACTTCAATCGTAAACTTTTCCTGCTTCTTCCCTTGAAAACCGAAAATCCCGCGACCTGAAAAAATAAACCGCACTTCATCGTCGGTATGGTAATGATCCTTGTCGAATTTGGACAAAAGCTCATTGATCTGCGGCGTCTGCGGGCAAAGGCATACCATGTCATTTTCGATATAGCCTTTGGTGACTTTCAGATCGTCAAGCTGCTGTTCATAGGCGGAAAGCACCTGCGTTTTTTCTTCGGGAGCGAGGAGATCCTTCTTGGCCAGGGAGGACAAGCTCTCGGGCACCCGCCACGTTTCGTAGGCGATGCCGTGATAATGAAGGAAATCTTTTATTTCTTCCCGTCCAGACAGGGTCTTTTTGGATTCTTGAATCGTCACAAAAGCCATAGAAATATTTTACCGCATCGCGGTCCAAACGTCTATGGGGCGGACGGCGCCCATCCTAGCTCGCGGAGATATTTCTCATCGCCGTTTTTGTGGAGTCGCCAATACGGCAGGCGCGTGGAGCCGGTCAGGACCCCAGACTCTCCCTCATCGCTTGACCATTGGATAATCCGGTGCGGCCAATCGACCTCGACCCAATAGGTGATGGTGCCTTGATAGGGAGTCTCGACCGTCCATCGCGTGACCGCGATTTTTCCGAGAACCGATCCCATCAAGCTTCGTTTGGCGCTCTTGGTGACTTTGATCGTCTTCCATTCGAAGGGTTTATGGAGTAGGCGCAACCCGAGAAGAGAGGGCCCGCCACTGAATTCCTGCGTCTGGCCGGGTGATAGCCACAATCCCTGGAGTTCGCGCACCAAGATGGGAATCGTATCTTCGAATAAAACATTCTCGCGGATGCGGTGAACGTGCGTTTGGTCCGCCTCGCCGCCGAAGTAGCTGTGCAGCGTTTCCACGGCGCGGCGGTGGTCGATCACGAGTTGATGATAGACGTGACCGCACCATTCCTGTACGCTTACGCTGATTTTGGAAGGCTGGAAGTGGTCGTCGACCCGGCAGAAGACGGAGCTCAGGATGTGATAGGTGTAGATGCCCGTTTGGAAATTCCGTACAAAGTTCAGCTTCATGACGGGATATTTTTGTTTGGCGGGAACTTGGGACGCATCGCCTTCGATCTTGACCTGTTCTTTGACCGAATGGTCCTCGGTGACGAAGATCATGACGGCTTTGCCGTCCCGCGGCTCGCCGTAGCGGGACTGTGTGAGGGTATAGCCGTCCAGCTCGGCTTTGCCGTCACCCCAGGTGTCCCAAAATTCGGGGCTTTCTTTAGCGGCCGAAACGGCCGCGGGGAATAAAACGACGACGGCGGCCAAAACGCTCCATAAGCGTCTTGGGTTTTTGCGGCGGAGGCAGTCTTTCATAAGGGAAATCAGGGAGCTGGACACGTGGGATTTTTCTTCCAATAAAGCGTTCGATCGCCGCAAGGTAGCGTTCTTCTTCGGGGGACACGAGCGTGTAGGCATCGCCCACTTCATAATGACGTCCGGTGCGGCCGATGCGATGGACGTAGTCCTCGGTTTTCTCGGGCACGTTATAATTGATCACGTGGCTCAGTTTCTTGACGTCCAAGCCGCGGGCCGCGATGTCGGTGGCGACCATAATCTGGAATTTTCCATGTTTGAAACCCTGGAGCGCATGGGTGCGCTGGGATTGCGTGAGGTCCGCATGCATGGCCACGACCGAAAGATCCTCAGCTTGCAGGAACCGGGCGAGACGATCGGCGCCACGTTTGGTCCGGCAGAAGATGAGAACCGAGTGCACACTGGTATTTCGCAGAATCGCGAGCAAAAGATCACTCTTCTGATTGGGCATCACGGGATAAAGCAGCTGGGTGACCGTGTCAACCGTGGCGCCGGGCGGAGCGATCGCAATCGTCATCGGGTCCTTCAGCGCCAAATGCGATAGCCGGCCGATTTCAGCGGCCAGCGTGGCCGAAAAAAGCATCGTTTGACGCTCGCGAGGCACGTAATTCAGGATCCTGTGCAGGGCGGGGGCAAAACCCATATCGAGCATCCGGTCCGCCTCATCCAAAACCAGAGTGTGCACGCGTGAGAGGCTGAGGGTCCGCCGTTCCAAGTGGTCGAGGAGCCGTCCGGGCGTGGCGATGACAAGTCCCGCGCCACTTTTTAAGGCCTGGAGCTGTAAATGGAAACTTTCGCCGCCGACCAGGAGCGCGGAACGAACAGAAGTGAAACGGCCAACCTCTTTTACGACGCTAGCGACCTGCGCGGCCAATTCTCGGGTCGGCAGGAGCACGAGGCCCGTGACCCCAGGCACGGGATGTTCCAACATGCGCTGGAGCATGGGCAGCACAAAGGCGAGCGTCTTTCCGGTACCGGTTTGGGCGGAGACGAGCACGTCACGCCCGGCCAGCACTTGCGGGATCGCTTCCTTTTGAACAGGCGTCGGCTGATGGAAGTTGAGCGCCTCAATGGCCTTCATCAGTTCCTGCCGCAGCGGGAAATTCGAAAATGACATGCCGTTATCGTAGCATAGACCCAGCCTTCCATTGAGTCCTTCGGCCCCAATTTTTACCCGATTGGTCCATTCCATCGCCGCTGGAAACCCTCTAGAATAAACCAGCTTTCCGAACGCGGGCGCACCCGCGTACACAAAATATGAATCGATTCTTCCATCGCCTCATCGCGCTCGTGCTGGTCCAGGCCATGCTGGTGCAGCCTGAACTTACAGCAGGACTGAGCAACCCCTCACGTTCAACTCGGGCCTCAGCACTCGGTCCTTGTTTTGGGGAGCAGGCGTTGCAAATCGATGTCTTGTGGACAATGCACCAGCTCCTCCGACAAGCCCCTCGCCTTCGAGTCCTGACCGCCGGTGCGGCGCTCTTGGCCACGGGTGCGGTGGCGGCTAAACCCTTCATGAACATACTCGACAGCCTCAGGCACGCGGCCCACCCCTATCTTTTTATGCATAGACTCCCTGATTCCGCGATCTGGGCACCTTTTGTCGTTGTCGCGATGCTCGTGACGCTGGCGGTTTTGGGAAAACGCTTCGGCTTCCCCGTATTGGGCTTCATGGTGTCGCAACCACCTGATCCTGCAGCTGCCCGCCTTGAAATGGCGCAGGAACAAATGAACGCAGGAAAATACGATACCGCACGCGGCATTCTGGAAGAGTTGCTCCAGTCAGAACCCATGCTTCCGATCAGTCACTTGATCGCGGTTACCATTCGCCTTGATGAAGTCTACGAAGCGATGAAGATATCGCCCCCGGACTATCTGCCGGCTTTTGAGAAGGCCCTTCGAACCGCGGAGGCCAAGCGTGGAGAAGACCCCTTTAACGCGCATCTATCGATGGCTTATCTCTACTTCTATATGAGCTTCGACATAGACAAACTGGGCCGCCAGGAAGAGGCGCTTGCGATGTGCCAAAAGGGCATTGCGGAAATCGGAATGGATGTCTTTCGGAAATACCGGGAACAGCTCATGCCGATGCCCGATTTTCTCGCGCCGCAAGGGTTCGAACATCTGATCACCGTCCGCAGTCGACGGCGCGAAACATTGCCGCCAAAAGAACAGGAAAGATTTGAAACCTGGGCTGACATGACCGCAATCCTCCTGTCCCGCTTGTCTCGCATGCTTATTGGTCGTTGGGGGGAGTCTTACGAAAAGAGGGACCTCGAAGCGGCGCTGCAGGTCCTCCCACAGACGGCCATGATGACGTTCGAAGCCGGCACCAATTCCTCCCAGCAAGTGGCAGCCTTCCAAGTATGGAGTGACGCTCTCATCGAATTATCCCAATATGAAACCGGCCGTGTCGCCCGCGAGCGACGTTGGCAAGCCCTTCATATAGCTCGTGCGACAGAGGAATTGGCCAAACAGCTGCAGATGGAGGCGCCGGCGGTTTTGCTTCTCCACGGCGCCCTAGCCCTGGCGCGTTCCCAATGGTCATTAGCGGAGAGAAACTTTGAGCAATCACTTAGTAAGAAAGAGAAGCTGGACGCACAGGATCAAGACGCCGCCTGGCAAGGATTGGCATTGGCCAGACTTCAAATGAAGCAATATCCAAAAGCTTTGGACGCTTCCCTGCAGATTAAGGAGCCCGGAGCCTTGGCTCTTTATGACCGAGGCCGCATGCACGCCGCCCTGGGAAGCGACTCGGAGGCAATCGTGTGCTGGACCCATCTGGCGACCCAAGGAAAACTAGCCGCACTGGAGCAAAGAGGAAAGTTGCCGGTCTATTTCCTGCAACTGAGCCGAGTGCTCTTGAGAGTGAGCAAGACGGACGTAAACCTAAAAGCACGTCTACAAGAGGAAATCACGGCCGCGCTTCCAGAAGAAGCCCGAATCCATTTCAGGAGTGTGTTCGGAGCCGCCGCGGCTTCGGACAAAGAAATCGGGGATCCTGACTTCCTGGACGACACGGAGGGGTTGATGCGCCGGGCCAAGGAATCGGCTGAGCGTCACACGCTCACAGATAGCGCAGAAGCCGTCAAGACATTTCAAAAAATACAAGATCAAAACGGATTGGAAGATGCCCACTCCCTTTTAAATGCCGTTCCCTTGTTTGCGTCGGCGATGAGATACGCGCGAGAACCCATAGAGCGACGTTTGGAGACGGCCGAAACCCTCTGGCGATTGAGCCAAGAGTGCCTGGAGCATGAAGGCTTGATCGCTCATCTCCCTATGGCCCAAGCCAGCCTGGCTCTTGCGATTACCTATTTCGATGTTAACGACTTCGAGAAATCCTGGGAGTTCTCCGGCCGCGCTCTGGAGGAGTTAAAAAAGTCGCATTCTTTCGCAAAAGAACACTCTCAGTACTGGTCCCATTGGGCGCACATTTCGTTGGGGATCCACCAATTACGTGCCAGCATAAAAGAAGGACAGTGGATGTCTTTGGGCGATGAAAAGGATGCCCGAACCATGGTCAAAGAAGGGCGCACGAACTTGCATATGCTGCAGGAGTGGAAAGCGGCGACGCCACCGATTCGTGCCCGAGTGATGGTAGAGCTGGCCACCTACTTGATCCATTTGTCGATGCACAACCCTTCGGATGCGTCCCTCCTGCTTCAAGAAGCCCAAGAGCTGATCGCCAAGACGCTGGGAATTCAGCCTTCAAATCCGGACACGATCGTGATCCAAGGGATTTTGGCTCTCCGACGCGGACAGTGGGATCATGCTATTGAAATTCTCGTCACTCTTTTGAGCGGAGACCCAGCGAAGGAACTGGTGGAAACCGTCGGTGCGGGGTTATTGTGGGCTTATTTGGAAAAGCGAAATTTTGAAGAAGCGTCCAGGCATACCCTGAAAACTGGTGATGGATCTGCTCTTGTGCTTTTTCATAGCGGTCTACTTCACTATGAGCTGGCCGAGGTAGCCGAGAGGGCCCATCAGTTCAGTGAGGCACAACAGCAGTATAAGGAGGCGCTGGAACGGTGGGGACCATTAAGGACTCATCCGAGACCTGGGATGCTTATCGCAACAGGACAGTTTTGGAAACTCAACGAGAATATGACCCAAGCCCATCTAAAGCGCCATCAGGTCGAGCAAGCCATGGAACCTTTAAACCGTCTCATCGAGGGTAAGAAAGCGGACCAGGGTTTGGCCGAGAGTCTTGTGCTGGAGCTGAAAGGGCCTGACGACTACCGCATCATGGCGAAGAGCCTGGCGCGTCTGCCCTCCGAAACACTGGCCACCACTTTCGTAAAACGCGTGCAGAGCGCATTGTCCATGATGGATATGACGGATGAAGGGGAAGCGCTGGCAGAATACTTTAATTTAGTGGCCCAACGGCAGATGGAGGAATGGAAAGCTTCCCACCGTTGGGAAAACGCCGTGGGCCGTCCCGACAGCGACAAAGATGCCCTGGATGTACTTTTCCGGAGGCACGGCTGGCCTGATTTGCTAAATCTGACCAAGGCACTTCTC
>JBGPLV010000131.1:0-5972 GCA_041486625.1 Elusimicrobiota bacterium | reverse complement strand
GGGACCATCGCGCTATGGCTCGCCGACCAGTTCCGAGAAGTGGGGGGTGTCGAAGAAATCCCGGCCGCAGTCCGGGACGCCGAAACGAACGCGGAAATAAACGGGATCGAAAACGCACGATTTATAGAGCAGAACGTCGAGTCCTTCCTGCGCGGAATGCGTCACGATTCACATCCCCCGCTGACCGTCATCCTGGATCCGCCGCGCGCTGGATGTTCTCCTACCGTTCTGAAGTCTCTCGTCTCCCTTCGCCCATCGCCCCTCATCTATGTGTCCTGTGACCCTGCGACTCTGGCGCGCGACCTTATGTTTTTGACCCAAGGCGGTTACCGCGTGCAGGAGGTTCAGCCTGTGGATTTATTTCCTCATACCCCTCACATAGAAACCGCGGTAAAATTGACCTATGCCAAGTGAGTGCGAATTCCCCAAGGAGAACGCGACTTCCGCGGAGATCGCGGAGATTTTGCGCCGCGCGAAGACCATCGCGGTGATCGGCGCTTCCTTAAAGCCAGAACGTCCCAGTCATTGGGTTTCGATTTATCTCAAAGAGCAGGGCTACAAAGTCATCCCCGTCAACCCCGGACACGCCGAGATCCTGGGTGATAAGTGCTACAAAAGCCTAAACGAGGTGCCCGAGCCGGTCGACATCGTGGACATCTTCCGAACTCCGGATGCGGTGCCCGGCATTGTGGACGAAGCGATCGCCAAAAAAGCCAAAGTCGTCTGGATGCAGCAGGGAATCGTCCACAACGCCGCCGCGGAGAAAGCGAAGACGGCAGGATTAAAGGTCGTTCAGAACAAGTGCATTTATCAGGAACACCAACGGCTATAACGTTAGGAGAGAATCGTAGAAGGGCTCGCCTTTTTAAGACCGCAGTATCTGGCTAAATAATCAAAATCCGCATCATGATGCAGCAAGGAGACCTTGTTCTCTAGACACACCGCGGCAATCAAGCAATCGACGGTACTTCGGATGGTAGCTCCCTTTTTTCGGCATCGGCGATACAACTCCGCCGCGTGTAGAAACGTAGCGGGGGCTTTTGCCGTTAAGCAAGGCAGGCGTTGTAGAAAATGCCGGGTTTTGGCATGTTGTTCGTCAGACCGAATTCCTTGAAGGATTTCGGTCTGAATAATGTCGGTCAGGCAGATCATCTGGCTCTCCGTGATTAATCTCTCCAGGGCCTGGTGTTCAGGAGTTCGAACACCACGGAAGTAATCGATCCACACTGTGGTGTCGACCATGATCATACGCGGCTTTGCCGCCACGCCTTCAAATCACCCTCCCAATGGATGTTCCCCTGCAAGGTGAGCAGGTCTTTGATGGACTCTTTGCGTACGAGAGCGCGCAATGCCAAGTTTACTAGCTCCTTCTTGGACCGGCATTTTAAGCGCCGCATCCCTTCTTTAATAAGACGATTATCCAAGTCGATATTGGTGCGTGCCATAATGATGTCCTCCTTATACACCAAGTATAGGCTCTTTTTGTGTATACATCAAATGAAAAGATGGAGGGGAAGGTCAGGCGAGGGTAAACCGGAAGGTGATGACGCCCCAGGCGGATTCTTCGCTGGAGTTAGCAGAGGTGGGGGAGAAGCGCCACTGGAGGAGCGCTTCTTTGGCCAGGTCATCGAGCTCGGCGTACCCCGAACTGGTGACGATGCGGAGGTTGGAGCGAAGTGTCCCGTCCGGTCTGACCGTAAAGTAAACCTTGACCATCGCGCTGATGCCTTTTTCTTCGGCCCAGGCGGGGTATTCCGGTAGCCGGCGGTGCGCGATTTTGCGGTCCCCGACAGGTCCGCCAATCTCAAAACCTTTGCCCGCGACCACTTTGCCGCGGCCTTTTCCGGACACCCCTGAAATGGCGCCTTCGACGTACGTGTCCGCCTTCACAACCCCGTGGTATCCAATATGTCCGCTCTTATCCCGGCCGGCCAGTTCTCCTGAACCCGACCCTTCCCCCGGCGAGAAACGATAGCCCGCCACGGCTTTGAGCCCCTTGGGAGCTTCATGAATCTTCGGCGCGCTGGGGAGTGAGGCGATTTCTCCGCGCTCTTCACCGATCGGAACAGCCACAATACGGTCTGCCGATGACCCCAATGAACCGCGGTCGGAAAGTTGAAAAGGGATATCACTCGCCCGTACGCCGCGTGACTTGCCCTTCAGCTTGGGCGCCGGTGCGAACGCCTGGACCATTCGATGCTTCGCAGCGGGAGCCGCCCCGGGAAGAGGGGAGGCGGCAATCGGTTCATCGGTTTCCGTAGGCACAAATTTGGGCATCGTGATCTTGGAGACGAAAGGCTTGGGAGCGGCCACGGGATGCGCCCGCCACACAGCCCGGCGGGCGGTCGCCGGACGTCTGGAGACCGCTTTCGTGCTCAGAGACAATCCGCTCTTCTTGGCCTTCTTCACATGTTTTTTCTCAATCTTTTTTTCGACCGGCGTTGGCGCGGGCTTGACGGGTTCGAGGACGGGCAGATGGTCCATCATCCTGACATTGATGATTTGGGCCGCGAAATTGTATGGGCTGGCTTTTAAAATGGTGGGGTCCCACATGAGTAGCGCCGCATGAAACGCCATCGCCGCGGCGAAGGGTATCCATTTGTTGGGAAGATAATACTCTTCGAGGGTCATCATTCGAACGCCCGCTTGTCCGATAGGCAGGTTCATGAGCGCCTTCCGGAAACACGATTCGCCTGAGCGGTTGCATCCCACTTCACCAGATCCAGCTCGGTCGCGCCGTGTCTTTTGACGACATCCATGAGCCGGACGACCTTGCCGTGCGCCAACTCCGGAGCGGCCGTTAGAATGACGGATTTGTCCCGGCGATTCTGCATGATGCCGTCAAGCCGCGTCACAAATTCAAGGTCCGATCTCATGGCTACTCCGTTGAGTTTGAGCACCCCAGGAGCAAAACTCACAATGATGGGGGTTTCCGGCTGCGGGTTCTGAAGCTCCTCTCGGGTCTGGGCGGCTGCTGCTTTGGCCGCTGCAATCTGGATAATGGCCTGGCTTACCATCGGGCTCATGACCATCAGGATGATCAAAAGCACGAGTGAGAGGTCCGCCAAGGGAATGACGTTTACCTCGTTTAGAGTCTCATCTTTATCGGACAATTTTTGTGCCATATTCGCTTATATATATAGCTTGTTTAGGTTACAGCCAAATGTCAGGAGTGTAACAACAACGTTAAATGTATTGGGCCAAAATGCCCGGCTGTAAAGTAAAATTAACACCCCTTAACATCACTGCTATTTTTTAGCCTGATTAAGAAAGCTAAAATATCGCAATGTCATCCGACCTTGAGCACTGGGAAGATGTCTATGCCCAAACCAGCCCCGACGCCCTCCCCTGGAATGCCGGAGGGCCAGACCCTGATCTTGTGCGGCTCGTCAGATCGGGAACCATCCCTATGGGACAGGCACTGGACATCGGGACGGGTCCCGGACACGACGCGGTGTTTCTGATTCAGCGCGGATTTGATGTGATCGGCATCGATATCAGTCCTTCCGCCGTGGAGCTCGCGCGCGAGAACGCGTCCAACGTCGGCCTTTTCGGATTTTTTCAGCAGGGAGATACCCGGCAAATCCCCGTGGAGGATCACTTCATCGACTTCGCGTACGACCGGGGATGTTTTCATGTGCTTTCTCCGGAAGACCGACCGAAAGCGGTCAGTGAAGTGCATCGGGTTTTGAAGAAAGGCGGACTCTTTTTACTGCGGGTTTTCAGTGATAAGGAGCCGCCCGGAGATGGGCCGCATCGATTTACCCCTAAGGAGCTGGATGATTTATTCAGCGGCAAGTTCAAGACCCTGCAATTTTGGGAAGGTGTTTTTGAGGGATCCAGAAAACCGAAATCGTATTCCCTGTTAATGGAAAAGAAATGAATTGGAAACTGGCCATTTGCCTCTTGCCATTGGCCATGCCGTTATCCGCCGCGCGAGTCGAAATCCGCGAAGGGCGTTTTTACGTGGACGGCGTGCCGTTCTATGTGCGGGGAGCCGGCTATGCCCCTTGGCGGCCGCATCAACATCCGGGCGTGTCTTACACGGACACCAATCGGCACTGGACCAAAATGGATTTTGCGCGCATGAAGGCGACCCACTTCAATACAGTCCGTACCTGGGCGGCACTTGATCCCGAGGAACTGGCGCTGGCGAAAGATAACGGCTTAATGGTGCTGCAGGGCATCTGGCTCGACACCAAGCAAGATTTCTCAGATCCGCACAATCAACAGGCCGCGATCGCTCAGGCGCAAAAGGTGGCCGAAAATTCTAAGGATTCGGATAACGTCCTTGGTTATCTTGTGATGACCGAGCCCTTCCCTCAGGCCGTTCTGGAGACCGGCACCGAAGAAACTTTGCAGTTTTTCCGGCATCTCAAGCGCGCCATCCAGGCGGTCGACCCGCGTCCCGTGTCGATGGACAGCTGGCCGCCGCTGGCGTTCATGGACCATCATGATTTCGATTTTGCGACTTTTAATCTCTTCGCGTTTTGGCCAAAATCAATGACGCATGCCATGGGACTTCCCGGCCTGACGCGCTGGTTCGTCGAACATTTCGCTCCAGACCGACCTTTTATCGTCGGCGAGACGGGGGGGTATGCGGTTTCACAGGCGAGCCAGACCGCGGCGGGGGGATACGGAGGCCTTACAGAATACGACCAAAGTCTGAAGGATATCGATAGTCTTCGTGCCACCCTTGAGGGACACGCCTCCGGAAGTGTGTTAGTCTCCTGGATCGATACCTGGCACTATCCAGCGGATCCCGACACCCACGATAACGAACCCTGGGAGTGGGACGGCATTCTCGCCATCACGACCGACAGCGAAAAGGACTTGGACGGCATCCCGCGGCAGGTCTACCAGGATGTGGCCGTCTACAACCAGATGATTCCGGTGGAGCCTAAAGCCAACCACATCTATCCCATTGGGCAGCCGATTCCCATCCAGGTGAACGGCTCGGATGAAGTTGCCTATATCCGCTATAGCCTGAACAATGGGGACTGGAAATATCTCGACGGTTCGGGCCGCGGCTGGTTCCAGGGGTTCTTCAAGCTGCCGAAGCTGGCCAAGAAGCGCCAGATCCTGGCGCTGCAGGCGTTGAACAAAGACGAGACGCTCCTGGCCAAGAAAGAGGTGTCCTTTCTGGCTGGCGTACTCCAAGAATTCGTGACGATTGAACCGAGAAGCACCGCAAAAGGCGCCAAAAGTCTGGAGTTTGTCGTGAAGGTTGAGGACAGCCTGCACCACGCCATGACGCAGCGAAAGGTCGACTTCGGCTGCTTCGATCCCATCCACTTTGGCGAACGCCAGGGCACGATTGTGACAGATGCTAGCGGGATGGGCAGTTTTTCCTGTCTCCCGCTCTCCCGCTCTCCCGCTCAATACATCTACGTCGCCGCCGGCACCGACAGCCCCGACCGCGTCCGCACGAGCGATCTCCGAATCTTCAAGCTAGTGCCATGACGTCGCTCGTTTCCGGCGCCATTCCTGAATCCGTCCTCTTCGGACTGCGGCAAAAATCTCCTGTCAACCTGACCGGCTTGCCGGGGGGGAGTAAGGCGTTCTGGCTCGTCGCTCTCCTGGCTGAGCTTCGCGATTCCATGGTGCTTGTCACTTCAGAAGATTTGGAGGCCGAAGGGCTGTCGGCGGATCTTGAGGCGTGGACGGCGCTCCTCCCCGCCACGGAGCGGCCGCCCGTGATCTATCTGCCCGAGCTCGATGAAGCTATGCGCATCGCCGCCCTCGGCCGCTGGACGGCGGAAAAGCGGGCCATTCTTCTTTGTTCCCAAACGGCACTGGAGAAACCGGTCTATTCCCCTGAGCAGCTGAAAAAACAGACTGCCGAGCTGCGCCCGGGAGTTTCCTATCCGCGTTCTCAGTTGTTGGAAAGGCTGGCGCAGGGTGGTTTCTCGCGCACGGACATGGTTGAGATGGAAGGCGAACTCGCGGTGCGCGGCGAAGTCGTTGACATC
>JBGPLV010000130.1:0-5981 GCA_041486625.1 Elusimicrobiota bacterium | reverse complement strand
CCACAGGGTAATCCAGACGGCATTCCATTCCGCCTTTACAAGAAGAGGGATGCGTTTTTGAGGTTTGTTCTGCCGCCGTGAGGGGTCGAGGTTTCTTGAGCGAATACCAGGATGCTGTGGGCAGTTGGGCGGCATCGAAAAGACGCTTACTGACCGCCTTGTCCATCGCCATAGCGGATGCCAAGACTCCTGAGCCTGTGTAAGGAATCTTGAGCCACTCCAGCAGCCCCTGTACGCAGCCGTCTTCGCCGCCCGGTCCATGCAGCGCGATGTAAGCGTAGTTGATGCTCTTTTTTTTGAGCGCTTCCGGGAGAGGTTTTGCGGCATCAATCGCGACAACGTGGAATCCCTGACGATTGAGCGACTGGTATATCGCCTGGCCGGTCTTAAGCGAGATGGGTCTCTCGGCGGATGTTCCCCCCATGAGGACGCCGATCCGGCGGCTCCGGAACCAGCGTCTAAAATCTCTCACCCTACCATTCTCCCACGAGCTTCACTTCGGGCTCCAGGCGAACGTTAAATTGCTGAAGGACTTTTTCTTGGATCTGGCGAATAAGCATTCGCACATCGCCGGCCGTGGCGTTCTTTTCATTGATGATGAAATTGGCATGGCATTCCGACACGCGGGCCCCGCCGACGGCCGTGCCTTTAAGACCGGCTTTTTCAATCCATTGGGCCGCAGGACCTTCGGAAGGATTTTTAAAAACGGAACCACAGTTGGAAGTGGCCAGAGGCTGGGTGCGCGAGCGGTACTGAAGAAGAGAATCAATGCGCTTCATTATAGAACCCGGCTCGTCGGATTTCAAAGAGAGCTCGGCGCCCACAATCCATCGCCCTTCAAGATTGGAATGGCGGTAACCGAACCCAAATGCCTCGGCTGTCAAAGACTCGACTTGAAGCGAATCCCCCAGCACTTGGACGGAGGCGATGACGTCTCCCAGACATCCTTCCCGCGTGCCCGCGTTCATGATGAGCCCCCCGCCGATCGTTCCCGGGACTCCGATCAAAGACTCGATGCCGGAAAACCCGTGTTCCGCCGCTTGTTTGGCGACCGCGGGCATCCAGGCCCCTGCGCCAACCTTTAGATGCGTTCCTTGAAATTCAATTCGGCGGAACTCTCCCTGCAAATGAAGAACGAGCCCGCGGATTCCGCGATCGGAAACAAGGACGTTCGAGCCTGCGCCGAGGAAAAAGACCGGGATTTTGTGTTGACTCACCGCGCGGCGGAGAGCGATCAGTTCATTGAATGTATTGACGTCCGCGTAATAGTCGGCTGGGCCGCCGACGGCGAGCGAGGTATGGCGGGAAAGGGGTTCTTGGATTTTGAGACCGGAGCAGGCGGTCCGAAGCTCGGCCTCGACCGATGACGTCATGTGGCCGAAGAAGGAACGAGTTCCAGGAGCTGCTCGCCGAGCTTCCACACATCACCGGCCCCCAACGTCACTACGACATCGCCCGATTTCAGCTCGGCGCGCACCTGCGCCAGATCTACCGGCTGGGAGAGCACGGAAGCCGCCGGGTGGGTTTTGCGCATTTCCTCCACAATCAAACCGGAGGTCACACCAGCGATCGGCGGCTCGCCGGCCGGGTAAATCTCAAGCACAAACACCCGGTCGGCGTTGCGGAAACAGTTGGCAAAATCGGCCCACAGCGCCTGCGTGCGGGTATAGCGGTGCGGCTGGAAGAGGACGACCAATCTTTGTTTGGGATAGCGTTCGCGCAAGGCGGAGAGCGTCGCGCGAATTTCCGTCGGGTGGTGACCGTAGTCGTCAATGACGGCCCAGCCGTCTTTCTCGCCTTTCAGTTCCATGCGGCGGCTTACGCCTTCAAATCCGGCCAAGCCTTCCGCGATTTTCACAAAACTAATTCCCAGCTCCCGGCCCACGACCACCGCCGCCAAAGCATTCTGCACATTATGCCGGCCAGGGACCTGCAAATGAATCTCGCCCAACACGGCCCCCTCGCAGACCACATCAAAAACCGACCCGTCAGGCCCCACGCGCAGGCGATCCGCACGGCACTGGGCCGCAGGATCGAACCCATACGTCATGATGCGCCGCGTCATGCGCAGGATCTGGGCGCGGACATGCGGATCATCCAGGCAGGCGATCACGCATCCGTAAAAGGGCACGCGGCTCGCATACTGCACGAAGGCCTCGCAAATTTGTTCAAACGTCCCGTAGTAGTCCAAGTGATCGTTGTCGATATTAGTGATGACCGCTAGCGCAGGCGAAAGCTTCAAGAAGGACCCGTCTGATTCGTCCGCCTCCGCCACGAGATACTCTCCCTGCCCCATCCGCGCGCCGGAGTCGAGGTGCTTGAGGCGCCCTCCCACGACCACGGTCGGATCCAAACCACCCGCCTGCAACACGGCGGCCACCATCGAGGTGGTCGTCGTTTTACCATGTGTGCCGGCAATAGCAATCGTGTATTTGAGGCGGGCCAGTTCCGCCAGCATCTCAATGCGGGGGATGACCGGAATATTTTTAGCGCGGGCGGCGATGACTTCGGGATTCTGAGCATCCACGGCGGTCGAGGTCACGATGACTTGGGCGCCTTCGACATGGGTCGTGTCATGGCCGATGAAAATTTTGGCGCCCAGCTTTTGGAGCCGGCGAGTCACGGCCGTTTCCTTCAAATCGGATCCTGAGACTTTGTAGCCGAGAGTGACCAAGACCTCCGCGATTCCGGACATCCCGGACCCACCAATCCCGACGAAGTGGATATGTTGGATTTTTTTAAACATGCTTTTTTTATTCCCCTCCCCCCTTGTGGGGGAGGGCTGGGGTGGGGGGTTGGCCCTTTGCCTCTAGGGCGTTGTAAATAGTTTCTTTCACACCTTCTAAATTCGTTTGAATCTCATTATTCCAGAACCTTAACACACGAAACCCCTGGCTTTCCAACCATCTTGTTCTATCAGTATCATAATTAATTTGTTCTGAATGTTGGCCGCCATCGACTTCCACGATTAGCTTTCGCTCGGGACAGGCGAAGTCTACGATGTAACGGCCTATCGGGAACTGCCGTCGAAATTTGAAGCCTCCCGCCTGACGAAGTCGAAGCTCACTCCATAAGCGCCTTTCGGCGTCGGTCAGGTTCTTTCGAAGGTGACGGGCGTTGGTTTTTAATTGTTCTGTCTCTTCAACCACTTGGCCATCCCTCCAAACTCCTTTACATTGTCGACTATCTGGGACAATCACGCACTACTTTGCCCCAAAAATTTTGTCCAAGGTAGCCAGTATCATGGAGGGACTACTAATCGCGCAATCGAATTTGAACCCAAGTCGCTTCGCAACAGGTAAGAGCACCGGATCAAAAGGACTAGCCACAGCACATGTAATCACTTTATCGATCCTAAACAGCGGTGCGATATGCTGACGGTAAGCCACGCTTCTGGGTATCAGCTTAGACGAATTGGGCATGTATAGCCCTTGCAAATCGGCGAAATATGGGAGCTTCGCTGCAACCGCGATTACTTTCATGATGTGATCTTCGTCGGCTAACCCTTTTCCCCCAATCAGCATGATGAGTTTCCAATCAGAGACGGACCGATGAGGTCTCAGCAAGTCTTGTAATTGTTTAGCGGTTATAACGCCCTCGCGTATCAAAATCTCGCCGATGAGCATGTTTCCCTTTTTATAGCAGAAGAGCTACTCCCTGAGTTTAAATCACACATCGACTTACGTTCACGGTCCTTACAACCAAGCTAAACCAGCAGGCGTATTTGGCCCCCATCCTAACCTTCCCCCACAAGGGGGGAAGGGTCTTTGCGAGGGGCGCTCATATAGCGGGTCACTTCGGCCAATGAATCATTTCCCCTGGAACAGGCTTAATGGGCGAAAGACGCCACGCCGCTTTAAAGTTTTCCATAAAGCCGGGCGCCTTCATTTGCGGAAGCGTGATTAAGACGACGGAGAATTGTGGAAAGTTGCGCAACGCTCGACTCGCTGAATCACCAAAGAGCTTATCGCGTGTTAAAAGGCAGGAAAATCCTTGCGACACGGCGGCCTCGACAAGGCGACCATTAGTTAAATTCTTCCAACCTTGATCTATCGCGGTTTTAGCTTGGATTCCGAGCTCTGCCAGCGCCGCAATAAGCGGCCTGGGCATATTCACATCAAGCAGCCACATCAGGTTGGTCGAGCAATTCCGACGACAGTTTCATGATTTCTGGAATTGCCTCGTGCGGAAAAGGTGCGTACGTTTGATCGATCTCCTCCGGGCTCATGCCTTCCGCCAGACAGCCCAAGATAAAGGAGACGGACAAACGGGTATCCCGCACGATGGGCTTGCCGCCGAAGATCTCAGGATTGGAAACGATCCAATGATAATTTGCAAGTTTTAAGGGTTTCATACAGTTATCCTACAATTTCTGAATCCCGCCGACATAAACAGCAGGACGGTAATCGTCCCCCCATCCCAACCTTCCCCCACAAGGGGGGAAGGGGCTATATGACCTGGAGAATGGCACACTTCAAATACTCGGTTTCCGGCATGGCGAGAAGGACCGGATGATCTTTGGCTTGGGAGCGGAGTTCGATCACCCGGAAGGAGCGCTGGGCCTTGCGCGCTGATTTCCGGAGCATCTGCATAAATAGCTCGCGGTCGACGTGATGCGAACAGGAGGAGCTTGCCAAAATTCCCCCACGCTTGAGTCCTCTCATCGCCAAAGCATTCAACTTTTCGTAGGCCTTAAGCGCGATCGGCAGATGTTTCTTGGAGCGCGCGTAAGCGGGTGGATCGATCGAGATCACGTCAAAGGCTCCGCCGGGCGGCTCGGCCGCTAGAAGCGCCAAAGCGTCGCCTTCGACACAGGTGAATTTGCCTGTCATACCGTTCCGTTCGGCATTTTCTTGAGTGAGCTCAAGCGCCGCATGAGAGCTGTCGACAAAAACCACTTCGCGGGCGCCGGCACGGGCGGCGGCGATGCCGAAACCTCCGGAATAACAGAACGCATCCAGCACGCGCATTCCCTTACAGTAAGCGGCGAGCGCCTGGCGATTATCGCGCTGGTCAAAATAAAATCCGGTTTTTTGGCCGCCGAAGAGATCCACAGAAAATAGGCCATTTTCAGTCGTGATCTTGATGCGCGGCGGGATCTCGCCGATGACGACCTTGGAGGGTTCAATCGGAAGTCCTTCCAGTTCGCGCAAGCTCGCGTCGGCGCGCCAAAGAATACCTTTGGCCTGCGAGATCTTTTGAAGCGCGGATAGGATCACCTCTTTCAGACGCTCCATTCCCGCGGAAAGTGCCTGAACCGCTAAATAATCCCCGTAGCGATCCACAATAAGCCCCGGAAGCTCATCGCTTTCCCCAAAAACCCACCGATAGGCCCGGCAATCCGGGTAGACCGACTCGCGCCATTCGAGTCCATTTTTAAAGCGTTTTTCAAAAAAAGCTTGGTCAATCTCCTGATCTTTTTGGTCGGTGAGGATGCGGAAGGCGATGAGCGAATGGGGATGGTAAAACCCGCGTCCGAGAAAACTTTTGCCGGACTTAAAAAGGTCTGCGAGCGCGCCGGGCACGGTATTCGCGGGAGCCTGGGCGACTTCGTTGGAGAAGGCCCAGAGGTGCCCTCCTTCGAGCCGTCCTTCCTCCTTCGGTTTCAGAATGACGGAAGGGTAATCCATCTGCGCGGGCTCTTACAGGTGGGCGTCAAGCCACTTGCGGATTTGCGCTTTGACCTGGTTGTAGTTCGCTTTGGTCAGGATGATGGTCTGGGTATCGGAGAATTTCTTGACCTGGTCGGAAAAAGGCTGCGAAGCGGCCCGAATCGTCGCGAGAACGGGCTTGGTCGAGGTCAGACACTCCAGCAGCGTCTGCCGGAAGCGTTCCGACATCATTTCCATGGCGCCCACCTCATCGATGACAATGAGGTCCTTGGTCATGAGGGCGAGTTTCAGCGCTGGGATGCCGACGTTTTCGAGTGCGTTGATGTCGACGCCGTATTTCCCCAACTGATGAGAGCTTTTCAGCCCTTT
>JBGPLV010000129.1:0-6002 GCA_041486625.1 Elusimicrobiota bacterium | reverse complement strand
TTTTTCGCCAGGAGGCCTGCCCCAATCATGACCGAAGGGTTGGACGTGTTGGTGCAACTTGTGATGGCCGCGATCACCACCGAACCATCCCTCACCCCGCCATTTCCCTTGATAGTCGGATGAACTTTTGAGATAAATGCATTCCAGGATTCCTTGATCTTCTTCAAAGGAACCCGGTCCTGCGGCCGTTTTGGTCCTGCCATGGAAGGTTCGACTGTTGAAAGATCAAGCGACAAGGTGTCAGAAAACTCCGGCTCCGGAGAGTCCTTCGTGCGGAAAAGCCCCTGCTCTTTCAGATACGCCTCCACCAAGGTGATCTGTTTTGGCGGGCGGTTCGTGAGTTCCAGGTACGTGAGCGTCTGCTCATCGACCGGGAAAAACCCGATCGTCGCGCCGTACTCCGGCGACATGTTGGCGATCGTCGCGCGGTCGGCGACCGGGAGATTGGATACGCCCGGCCCGTAAAATTCGACGAAATTTACGACGACCCCATTTTAGCGCAGAATATCGGTGACCGTCAGCACGTAATACGAGGCCGACTCGCCTTCCTTTAATTGTCCGGTGAGTTTGAAGCCTACGACGTCCGGGATCAGCATGGAACTCGGCTGGCCGAGCATCGCCGCTTCGGCTTCAATGCCGCCCACGCCCCATCCGACGACTCCCAGCCCGTTGATCATCGTGGTATGGGAATCTGTGCCGACCAACGTGTCGGGAAAAGCCTGGGTCTTCCCATTCACTTTTTGCGTTAACACAACGCCCGCCAGGTATTCGAGGTTCACCTGATGGCAGATGCCGGTGCCGGGGGGGACCACTCGGAAGTTTTTAAATGCTTTCTGTCCCCAACGCAGGAAAATGTAGCGCTCACGGTTCCGTTGATACTCGATGTCGGTATTAAAGGCAAACGCGGAATCGGTCCCAAATTGGTCGACTTGAACGGAGTGGTCGATCACAAGGTCGACCGGGACAAGTGGATTAATTTTGTTCGGGTTGCCGCCCAGTTTGTTCATCGCGTCGCGCATCGCGGCAAGGTCGACGATGGCGGGCACTCCGGTGAAGTCTTGCATCAGCACGCGCGCGGGCGTGAAAGCTATTTCTGTCGCCTCACCCTGAGCTGCGCTCGTCCCTCCCGCAACGACGCGGGACTGGGGCGCTATAGGAAATTGCGGAAGCCCCGGTCTCCCGTCGGGAGAGGGCGGTCGGCCGCGCGACCTGGGTGAGGCTACCGCAAGGATTTGATCTTTTGTGACGAAGCGCCCATCCTCGTTGCGCAACAGGTTTTCCAGCATGACTTTGATGGAGAAAGGCAGCCGAGACAGGTCAACACCGGTTTTTTTGGCGAACGCGGGGAGGCTGAAAATTTCGAAGGTTTCGCCGTCGACGAAAAGCGTTGTCCGGGAGCCGAAGGAATCTTTGGAATTCATAAATGAATTATAATCATTTTGTCATGAAAGTCATGGCGGTGACGGCTATTTTGGTGGCGGGAATCGCAAGCGTTGTTCCGGCCGCTCCGAAGGTTCGGTGGGTTTCCTACAAGAGCAACCTCTTGAACCTTCAAGTTTCGGTCCCGGGCGACTGGAATCCCGCCAAAATCCCCAACGCGTTGGCCTTCCGCTATGATGATCTGGCCGGTGGAACGGCGGCGATCGGCATCCTCAAAAGCGCGCAAATCAAGAACATCAGCGAAGCGGCCGATAAGGAATTCCAACTAGAAGGACACCCGGCGGATTGGACCCGCCATGATGCCCGGGTAGGTGGGATGCGGGCGATTAAGATTGCCGGCACAGACGCCAAAAACCCCGATTACCGCATGGTGCACTACTACGTCGAAACACCCAATGCAATCTATATGGTGCAGTGCCAGGGGACAGCGGACCGTTGGTCAACCTTTGGGCCTGTCTTTGCCGCCATCCTCAGAAAACTGACGTTTTTCTAATTACTTAAACGTAATGTGCTTGATCACTACCGGGACCTTAGGGCGGTCGCCCGGGTCGCGGTCTACTTTGGTGATCGCATCAACCACGTCTTGTCCGGAGGTCACCTGCCCAAAGATCGTGTGATGGCCGTTCAACCACGGTGTCGGAGCGACGGTAATGAAAAACTGGCTGCCGTTGGTCCCCGGGCCGGCATTGGCCATCGCGAGTTTGCCCGGTTTATCGAAACCTAAAGAAGGGACAATTTCGTCCTGGAACTGATACCCTGGGCCGCCTGTGCCCGTGCCCAGCGGATCGCCGCCCTGAATCATGAAATTCGGGATGACCCGGTGGAAGACGAGACCGTCGTAAAACTTGGACTTCTTCATCTGTCCGGTTTTGGGGTCCTTGTATTCCTTGGTCCCGTTCGCCAACCCCATAAAATTTCCCACGGTGACGGGCGCTTCCTTGTCGAACAAGGTAACGGTGATGGTCCCTTTGGATGTCTCGATTACAGCAGTTTTGGCTTCGACGGCCATGGATCCTCCTAACAGTGTGATGGTTAATATTAAGGCTTTACGCATAAATGCCTCCTCTTGTTGTCATCCCCGAGGTTGTAGTCGGGGATCCATGGATCCCCCGCCAGAACCCGCGGGGGATGACGATTATGGTTGTTGTTCGGACGCCCGGGTCATTTTGTCTAAATCGAGGGCCTTGTTCAATTCCGCTTCCGTCATCAGCTTCTGTTCAAGAACAATCTGGCGAATGCTTTTGTGCGACGACAGCGCTTCTTTGCCCACCGCTGCCGCCTTCAGGTAGCCGATATGGATGTTGAGGGCTGTCACCAGGGCGGCACTGCGTTCGGCAAAGTGATGGCAGCGGTCGGCGTTGGCGGTGATGCCTTCGACGCAGCGTTGGGTGAAAATACGCAATCCATTTTCGAGGATCTTGAGCGACATCATGATGTCAAAAGCAATCAACGGCATCATGACATTGAGCTCGAGCTGGCCGGCCTGTGCGGAATAGGCGATGGCTTGATCATTGCCCATGACTTGGAAGCAGATCATCGTAAGCATCTCCGGCATCACGGGGTTGACTTTCGCCGGCATAATGGAAGAACCCGGCTGGCAGGACGGCAGATAGATTTCAGAAATCCCTGTCTTGGGCCCGGAGCTCAAGAGACGCAGGTCATTGCAGATTTTAACCAGGTCCAGCGAAAGGTTTCTCAGCACGCCGGACATCGCGACAAAAGGGGACATGCTTTGCATCGCCGCCAAGAGATCGTCCGCGACGGTAAACTTCGTTTTAAGGGCTTTGGAGAGTTCCTCGGCCACAAGAAATCGGTACTGGGGGTGGGCGTTGATGCCCGTGCCCACCGCCGTACCGCCGATGCCAAGCACTTTCACGTCTTCCAAAACGCGCCTGTAGCGCACGATGTGGGTGTCGATCATGTCTCCGTAGGCGCGGAATTCCTGGCCGAGCCGCACAGGGACGGCGTCCTGAAGATGGGTGCGCCCGGATTTCACGATTTTGTCGAACGTCTTGCCTTTCTTGAGAAACGCATCGCGGAGGTTTTCCAGGACCGGCAGGAAATGACGACTGTTGATAATAATCTCTACTCGGATGCTGGTGGGGATGACATCGTTGGTGGATTGGCCATAATTGACATCATCGTTGGGGCTCAGGCGCTTGTAATCGCCGCGCTTGCCGCCCAGGATTTCGATCCCGCGGTTTGCCAGGACCTCGTTGATGTTCATGTGATAGGACGTCCCGGCGCCGGCCTGGAAAACATCCACCACCACATGGTCGTGAAGCTTTCCGGAGAGCATCTCATCGCAGGCTTGGATGATCGCGTCGGCCTTGTCCTTGGGTAACAGGCTGAGCGATCGATTGGCCAGGGCGGCGGCCTTTTTGATATGGACGGTGGCTAAAATAAATTCCGGGAAAGCCCTCCAGCCGCTGATGGGAAAATTGAGCACGGCGCGCTGGGTCTGGACGCCATAATAGGCATCGATGGGGATTTTTAGTTCCCCCATGCTGTCCTTCTCAATTCGGGTTTTCACGGCCACCATGATATCATACGATTCAAGTTGTGAAGAAATTAAAGCGATTTCTCCTGGCGATTCTTCTTTTGCCCGCGTGTTACGGGGTCACGCTTGGGCTGTGGGGAATCCTTGAGCGCTTTAAGGATGTGCCGGAAGGATCGTTTTACTTTCTGGCCGGGATGGCAAGTTACTTCGCCTTTCAATGGGTGTTTTTCCGGCCGATCCGGACCTATGTCTTCGGTCATGAGCTCAGCCACGCATTAGCGGCCTGGATGACCGGCGCGAAGGTCAAACATTTTCACGTCAGTAAGAAAGGCGGCTCCGTCACGGTCAGTAAATCCAATGTCTTGGTCGCGCTCGCTCCTTACATTCTTCCTTTGTACGCCTTGATCGTCATGGGGATTTACTTCGGGGCAATCCATTTTTACCCCCTGCTGCGGTCCTGCTGGCGTGGGTTTTTATGGTTTTTAGGGGGGACTTTGGGATTTCACATGGCGCTCACGGCCTACGCGCTCAAGATGGATCAACCGGATCTCAAAGCCGCCGGGAAATTTCTGTCGGCGGTCCTTATTTATTTGGGCAATACGCTCTCGATTGTGTTGCTCCTAGGAATTCTCTTTCCTCAAACGGTGTCCTGGGGCCGCTTCGCGCGCGTGAGCGGCCGGGGAGCCCTTGTGGCGGTCAAACAGGTCGGTAAGGGCACGCAGGTGGTTTGGCATTCCGCCACCAAGTCGTTGGCGGACCCGCCTGGTCGTAGTGGCGGGGAGGCGATGAATGCTACTCAGAAGTGAATTAAAACGTAAATTGTTCCATCATTTGTCCCTCCTTTATATGGGGATTTACTGGCTCGCTCCGCGCTGGTTTTCGATGGCGTTTCTGGGTCTGGTCTTAGCGGTCCTTGGAGGGATAGAGTTTATCCGACTGCGTCGACCTGAAGTCAACGCCTGGTTCCTAAAGAAATTTGGAGAGATTCACCGGGAGGGCGAAGTGATGTCTCCTTCCGGAGTTTTTTGGACCCTGCTCGGCTGCTGGCTGACGATGGTCATATTTACGAACAAAAAAATTGTACTTCCCGCTCTCGGATTTCTTATTTTTGGAGATACGGCCGCGGCGCTGGGCGGTCAGAAATGGGGAAAGCATCATTGGCCAAAAAATCCCGTCAAGACGTTGGAAGGAAGCGCTTGCTTTGCGGCCGTCTCCGCGGCGTGGGCGTTGCTCTTTGTGCGCTGGCCGGTGGCGATTTTAGGAGCGTTGAGCGCCGCTTGGATTGAAGCGCGTCCGTTTCCATACAATGACGGCCTGTGGATTCCGCTGTTGAGCGGCGCGGCGCTCAGCGTGCTGAATTTGATGATGGGCAGGTAATACATCATGGCAAAAGGAAAATGGCAAAAGGCAAATGGGGAATGGAGATCAGTCCTTTTGATATTTGCCATATGCCATTTGCCATGCTGTTCCTGGGCGTATGTTCCCGGCCACTTCTACTATCAAGGCCGCACGAAGGCAAAGATCATCGCCCTCACCTTTGATGATGGCCCAGGGAAATTCACCGTCCCCATTCTTGAACTACTCAAGAAACACAAGATTCATGCCACTTTTTTCATGCTCGGCGATCAAATAGAAGAATATCCTGCCATTGCCAGACAAGTCCTGGATGAGGGGCACGAAATCGGCAATCACACTTACACTCATTTCGATTACCACAAACAGAAGAACGCGGCGCCCCAGCGGCTAGCGCACGAGTTGGCACAAACGGAGACCACATTCCGTCGCGCTCTTCACAATCCTGATTTCAAGACAGAGCTCGTTCGTATGCCATATGGCTACTTTAATCGGACTTGGCTCCTGCCCACGCTCAAGGAGAACGGCTATGCCTTGGTTCACTGGTCCTACGGTACGGATTGGCATCTCAATATGTCGGCGGAGGAGATGATCGCTGGCTATCTGAAGAACGCAAAACCGGGAGCCGTATTTCTCTTCCACGACGGCGGGCGCCGTCGCGAAAAAACCCTGCAGGCCGTCACGACCGTAATCGAAACTCTTGAAAAAG
>JBGPLV010000128.1:0-6107 GCA_041486625.1 Elusimicrobiota bacterium | reverse complement strand
TGGGACACGCCCGCTTTGCGCGCGAGCGCGGCGCGCAAAGAGACGCTTGCCCCATCCGGATAAAGGAAAAGTTTTTTGCCGATCTTGCGCATCGCGGCCAGGGCCTTGGGGGAAGGGCCGAGTGGATTTTCATTAGACGCGAGCTTGATGATGCTTTTCAAGCCCCGTTCCCGCTGCACACTGTCGATGGAGCGTCCCGGCAAATATGGCGTAAACCCCCGGATTTGGGGGCGGATGAGATTCTCGAGTTTTTTCATTCGCTGCGGGGGTAGGAGCCGAGAATTTTGAGAAACACGCAGGAGCCCTCCAGAAGCGCCAGGGCCTTCTGCACCCGGCTTTCGGAGCGGTGACCGATGAAATCCACAAAAAAGATGTACTCCCACGCGCGCTGGCGGGTGGGACGGGACTCGATTTTAGTCAGATTAAGCCGATGTTTCTTAAACGGGATGAGCATATCGTAGAGCGCCCCAACACGGTCCTTTATCGAGAACATGATGGAGGTCTTGTCCCGTCCTGTGCGCGCCGGCTCGGTCGACCCGATGACCAAAAACCGGGTGAAGTTGTGCGTCACATCTTCAATGCGGGACGCCAGAACATCCAGGCCATACAGCTCGGCTGCCAGGCGTGAGGCGATCGCGGCGGAGGCGGGATTCCCAGACGCCTGGCGAGCGGCTTCGGCGGTGGAAGATGCCTCGATGACCCGAACGTCCGGCAAACGCCCTTCCACCCACTGCCGGCACTGGGCCAGTGCCTGGTAGTGAGAATACATAATCTTAATTCCTTTACCCTCTCGATAGGACTTCGCGTGTCCGAGCAGGTAATGCCAGATGGGCAGTTCCAGTTCCGCGCAGATGGAAAGCTGGGAATCGACAAACATATCGAGTGTGTGGTTCACCACCCCTTCCGTAGAGTTCTCGATCGGAACTACCCCATAATCCGCACGGCCCTTATCGACCTCGGAAAAAACGTCAGAAATCGTACGCAGCGAAAGATATTCAGCCCCGCGCCCGAAACTGCGCAAGGCGGCCTGATGGGTGAACGTCGCCTCCGGGCCAAAATAGGCGACGCGCAACTCCTTCTGGAGATTGCGGCAAGCGTGGACGACCTCGCGAAATACGCTTTCGATGGCTTCGCCCGGGAGCGGCCCGCGATTTTTTTCCTTCAGGTGCATAAGAAGATCGCGTTCCCGCTCGGGAGCGAAAATGGACTGGCCGTTTCTTTCCTTGATGGCGCCGATGTCCTTAACCAGTCGCCCGCGCTGGGTCAAAAGTTCAAGGAGTGAGCGGTCCAGTTGATCGATGCGGGCACGTAGTCTTTTGAGTGATGCCATATTTCCCTCCGTCATTCCCCGCGGCCTCTGGCGGGGAATCCATGATGGATCCCCGACTACGACCTCGGGGATGACGTCAAAATTCTTTCTTCATAATCACTGAAACTTGTCTCTTTTCCGTCCTGTCCCGCCGGTAAGAAAAGTAGCGGGACCCGTGCATTGTACAATCCTCGAGAGGCTTTTTGCTTGCCCACCGGATCCCGAGGCGCCTGGCTTGGCGCCTGATCTCCCCGGCTATATCGACCCGCCAGACACCCGGCGAGGCTCGCCCCTTTGGGGCGGCCCTCCAGCGACCACCGGAGCGCCTTCGTGTCGACGGAAAATGCCGCGCCACATCCCACTGCACCTCAAAGCAACATGGCCGAATGTGCGGGCCCGGCCAAACAACAATCTGTGAGGGCCGAAGCCGCCATTCCCGACGCAGTAACCGGACCGCCTTAGCCAGAATTCTCCCTCGCGCGCCGCGCCAACCCGCGTGCAGGAGTCCAACGACACGACCGCCTCCGCCGCTCAAAAATATCGGAACGCAATCCGCCGTAAAAATGGCAAGGGGCTGTCCCACCGCACCGGTCAGAAGCCCGTCCGCACCGAGATATTTTTTGGGCTTGGGAAGTTTCTGGACGACACGGACAAGAGAACCATGAACTTGTTCGGCGCACGCGAAGGGTGTCGAAAGATGCCTGGACTTTAGGAGGCGGACGAGCGCACCCGGCGCGCGGGCATCCCCTTCGCGAGATCCCGTAGTAAATGAGGTCAGGGTCAAGTCTGCTGGAAGAAGCTTCCGCTGTTTTCGGAACCGGTTTGAACGCCGCGGACGGCCATCATGATTTCCTCGGGGTTGGAAGACGCTTCGAGCGCCGTTTCGAGAGCAATTTCGCCCTTCTGGATCAGACCCACGAGCGCCTGATGGAAGGTTTGCATCCCGTAGTAGCCCCCTTGTTTCATGACATTCGAAATCTCGCCTAACGTGTTTTCCAGGATGTATTTGCGGATGATGGGGGTCACGACCATCACTTCCACCGCCGGCACGCGCCCTGTCCCGGAGGTGTGCGGCAAAAGACGCTGGGAAATCACCCCGCGAAGAGTATCCGCAAGTTGAAACCGGATCTGGTTTTGCTGGTGCGGCGGGAAGACATCGATAATGCGGTTGACCGTCTGGACGGCATCGATGGTGTGGATCGTGGAAAGGACCAAATGACCCGTCTGCGCGGCGGTCAGCGCCGCTCCCATCGTTTCGAGGTCGCGCATTTCCCCGAGAAGAACAACATCGGGATCCTGACGGACCGCATGCTTCAGGGCTTCAGGATAGGAGAGCGTATCCTGCTGAAGCTCTCTTTGAGAGAGAATCGACTGCTTGTCCTCGTGGACATATTCGATCGGGTCCTCGATAGTGATGATATGCCGGCTCCGCGAGGAATTGATGTAGTCGATCATGGCCGCCAGCGTAGTCGATTTTCCGGAACCAGTGGTTCCCGTCACCAAAACCAACCCGCGGGGCTCGTCGGCCACCTTCCGAATCACGGGAGGGAGTTTTAGCTGGTCAAATGACGGAATCCGGTTGGGGATGACGCGAAAAGCCATGTTGATCAAGTTGCGCTGACGGTAAATGTTAACGCGGAACCGGCCGAGATTTTCGACCGTCAGCGCCATGTCGCATTCAAGCCGCTCCTCAAAAGTGCGCATCTGCTTTTCGTTCAGGATGCTTTTTACCCAGCGCTCGACCTGTTCTGCCGACGTGGCTTCGGGCGTGCGGAAGGAGAGGTTGCCGTCTACACGGAATACAGCGGGCTTATTCGAACGCAGGTGCAGGTCTGACGCGTTCTTCTCGGCCATGATTTGAAGCAAGAGTCGGAGTTCCATCGGGGTCTAGGAACGCAGGCGACTGGGTCGCAGTCGCAGGAAAGCGGGTCGCTGAAGTTCCTCTTCCATATTTTTCTTTTTGACCGCGGCGATTTCAGAACCGTCAGCGATCGGCTCGATCAGGGGATCCCCAGGCCCTGCTCGACCTGAGGACCGGCGGTCCATCCCAGGTCGGGACCCGCGGCCGGCGCCTTTCTTGCCAGGCAAGCCCGGACGAACGGCGGGAAATCCAGTCGCGATCACCGTAATTTGGATACGGTCTTCGAGCGACTCGTCAAACGCATGGCCATAGAAGACATGGGCTTCGGGACAGGCGCTGTAAATGTAGTTCATCGCCTCCCCCACCTCATGGAGCGTGATATCGCGGCTGCCGACGATATTCGTGATGACGCCTTTGGCGCCGTCGATCGTGATATCTTCCAAGAGAGGATTTTTGATCGCCAGCTGCGCCGCGCGCAGAGCGCGGTCGGGCCCGCGGGCTTCTCCGATGCCCATGAGCGCCTCCCCTGCTCCCGTCATGACCGTGCGCACGTTGGCAAAATCCATATTGATCTCCCCCGGGTGGGTGATGACGTTCGAGATCGCCTGTACCGCCTGTCTCAAAACATCATCGGCGATGCGGAAGGCATCTTCAAAACGCGTGCTCGGTTCCACGATGGACAGAAGACGATCGTTCGGGATCACGATCAAAGTATCACAATACGCTTTGAGCTCTTTTAAACCATTTTCAGCTTGGGCGAGCTTCACGCGTCCTTCAAACTGAAAGGGGCGCGTGACCACGCCGACGGTGAGCGCCTTGCATTCTTCCTTGGCGACACGGGCCACCATCGGCGCTCCTCCGGTACCGGTTCCCCCGCCCATGCCGGCCGTCACAAACACCATGTCGGATCCCGACAGGACCTCTTTGATTTTCTCCACGCTTTCTTCGGCCGCTTGGCGACCCATGCTGGGGTTGCCCCCCGCTCCTAAACCGCGCGTCAGCTTTTCACCCAGCTGGATCATAAGCGGCGCCTTCGAGCGGCGAAGGGCCTGGGCGTCCGTGTTGGCGGCACAAAATTCGACATGACGCAAGCCCGACTCGATCATGCGGTTGACCGCATTGCCGCCGCCTCCGCCGACTCCGATGACCCGGATAACGGCAGGCTGCTCGCGGACGTCCTCAGCGAGTTTGATTCTCATTAAAATGTCTCCTCAACCCATTCCCGCACGCGCTGAACCACCGTCGCAGAGCGCGGCCGCCGGCGAGACGCCGACGTGCTGGCCCACTGGCCATCGCCCCGGTAAGGAAATCCAAGGAGTCCTATGGCCGTCGCAAAACTCGGATGCCCCACGACTTCACTTTTCCCAATGACGCCCTGCGGCAGCCCCACGCGGCTGGAGAGCTGAAGAATCTTCTCGGAGGCCTGTTCGATGCCTTTGAGGAGTGATCCTCCCCCGGTGAGAACGGCCCCGCCCGGCACGACGCGGTCGGCATAACCCGAGTCCTGCAGTTTTTCGGAGATCAACGTGAAGATTTCCTCGACGCGCGGTTCCACAATATCAATAAGCGTTCGCCGGTTGACTTTGCGGAAAGTCCGGCCGTCCATTGCCGTGAAATTCACTTCCCCCTCGTTTTGCTCCAGAAGGCTCGACATGGCGACGGCGTAGTTTTCCTTGATTTGTTGGGCTTGGGACAGAGAGGTGCGCAATCCGTAGGCCAAGTCCCGGGTGATCGCGTCGGCGCCGATTGAAAGTTTGTCGGTAAAGTGCACGCATCCGTCAAAATAGACAGCGATGTCGGTGGTCTGGCCGCCGATGTCGAGCAAGAGAGACCCGAGATCCCGTTCCTCCTGGGTCACGACGACCTCCCCCGCCGCCAAGAGCCCATAAATGGGCTCGGTCACCGAGAAGCCGGCCATGTTGATCGCCTTAAAAATGTTGCTGAGGTGCGAGCGGGACGCCGTGACGATTTGGACGTCCACCTCCAAAAGCGAGCCTTCCATCCCGACAGGGTTCGGCACGCCCTGCTGGCGGTCGAGGGTGAACCCTTGAGGAATCGTGTGAATGATTTCGCGGTCGGCGGAGAGATGCACGGCCTGCGCGCTTTCGATGGCTTTATCGACGTCATCCGCCGTGATTTCTTTATCCGTGCGGGCAATGTTGAGCGCGCCGTGGTTGTTGAAGGTTTGAAGATGGCTGCCGCGGACGGCGATCGTGACGTCTTTGACCATCTCTTTGGCCGTGTCTTCGGCCTCTTCGCAAATCCGGGTGACGGCCCGCGCGGTTTCATTGATATTGATCACAACGCCGCCTTTGAGTCCCCCGGGGCACGCGCTGCGGGCGCCGCTTAAAATTTCAATTTGCCCGGTTTGCGCGTCTTTGCGGCCGATCACGCATGCGACTTGAGCGCTGCCGATATCCAGCCCCGCCACAATATCCGTTTTCGCCATGTTAGTCTCCTCTGACCCCTTTCGGCCTCACTATTATGCGTCCCTGGTCGAAAAATCGCAAATCGGCGCGCGCCGTTCCGCCCATATTCTTGTGCGCATCGTCGAGGATGCGTGCCAGCGTCTGCGCCTTGCGCGCGAGAGGCTCCGGCTCCGGAGGTCCCCAAATCACAACCGCGCCGGACTTCAGCGTGAGTTCGATCGTCCCGAAAGGATTCTGCTTGAGAGACACCACCTGGGACCACAACTCAGAAACAGACGCCAGCTGCGCGACCCACCGACCCAGATCAGGTTTTGACGCACCCGCCAGAAAACTGGCTTGGGGAAGCGCCTTCCACGTGCCCGGAGTAATCGCAAACAGAACGCCCTCGCGATCAAAACCCACACCATTCCATGCCACCAACGGAACACGCGGCTCGACGTGCACCACGACGCGGTCGGCTTTAAATAATCTTTCGAATGTTACGGCGCGGACCGCGACATACTTACGG
>JBGPLV010000127.1:0-6153 GCA_041486625.1 Elusimicrobiota bacterium | reverse complement strand
TTGCCGGTGATGAAGCGGACGAAATCCTCACGGGAGCCGATCCAGAACCACGCGATTTCGCGACCGCTCATCACGCCGACCGCTCGATATCCCAGGCTGACGCGAACTGAATAAATCGGTTTTGAGGGATGGGCCCGCTTAAACTGAAGACTTGGATGCTTGGGGTTACGTTTAAATTGCTTATAGGCTTCTCTGGCTTGCTTTTGAATGTAATCGGGGAGCCCTGCGTAGGCTTTGCGGAACGCTCCAGTGGTATGAGAAATCACGAACGCCGGAAATGAAGGGGTCTGGTTCTCCCGTTGGCGTGCTCTCTTAAGGCCAGATCTGCCAAAAGAGCCAAAACGTCCTGGGATTTCCTGAAGGCCTTGTCCCACCGTTTTTCGGAATCCAGCTCCTCCAGAACCCAACGCGCAAAGGCGTTTTGCTGAATTTTCGACATCTTGGCCGCTTTGGCAAAAGCGTGTTTAAGAAGGTGTGTCATAGCATTAAGAGTATAGATCGATTCTCCGACCTTTTCAAACAAAATTCCGACTACTCAAATTTGCGACGGCAGCCCCGCGACCAAAAGTGAAAAAGTTAAGAACATCCCCCATCCGCCACTTCCAGTTTGCGACATTATTTGCAACCCTCCTGTTAAGTTCTTCAGAAAGTTGAACGATCCACAATCGGCCGGGAGTATTCACATTCTATTAGACGGTTTCGAAGGATTTTTATTCATTCTCTGACGACAAAACCGCCGTAGCGGCAGGACCCGCCGTAACGGCAGGACCCGCCGTAACGGCAGAATCAGCCGTAATGGCAGGATCCGCCGTAACGGCAGCAGCCGCCGTAAAGGCAGGATCAGCCGCAACGGCAGCCGCCGCCGTAAAGGCGGTTATTGTCATGTCTCCGTCACGCAGGCTTTACTCCGCTGCTATGGATTCCAAGGGTTGGAGTCCTTACAATGAAGTCAATTAAAACGATGACAAAAAGGAGGCCCCAAGATGGGGACTAAAGTAAAAGAAGAATACGTGGCGGCAGGACTCCGGCAGCAGATCGAGTCGCTGGCTCACGTGCTGCAAGAGATGGAAGGGGAACGCCTCGGAGAAGAAGCGATCGCATGGCGGCTGAAGGCCGTTGAGCTGGGCTTGAAGAGATTAAGAGAAGCGGCGTAAGCCGCTTCCCCCGATTTATGACTTACCAAAGGAGGAGAGATCAGAATGAGTATTAACAGCATGACAAGAAGGGGGTTTGCCGCGCTGACTACCGTTTTTCTGGCAGCAAGTTACAGCACGCCCTCCTTTGCCGACACGACATTAGGGGGGAACAGTTGGGTGGACAGCATCAAATTCGGAGGCGACATCCGGCTGCGACACGACACTTTATCTCAGGCCGGTGGGATAACCGATCGAAACCGGGAGCGCTTCCGCCTTCGGTTCGGCACAGAAGTCACCATTCAGGACTGGATGGCCAAGTTCCAATTCGCTTCCGGCACCGGAAATCAGCTTTCCGCGAACCAGACCGAGAACGGCGAATTCAGCCAAAAGGCTCTCTGGATTGACGAAGCCTATATCGCCTGGAAGGCTCAGGAGCACATTAAACTGATGGGCGGCCGCATGCCGAATCCCTTCTGGCAGGTTTACGCGTCGGATGTGATGTGGGATCCGGATTTAAAACCTGAAGGCTACGCGCAAAAGTTGGACATGCCGATGGGAGACCGGTTGGCCGTATTTGCCAACTTGGCACAGATGCCCACCACCGATGTTTCTGCCGGCGTCGGTGCGGACAAGAACGTCTGGATCTTCGGAGAGCAAATCGGGGCCAAAACCACGCTGTTCGAAGAAACCAAACTGACGATGGCCATCGCGGATTACGGTTTTATCAACGAGACCACCAATCCGATGGGCGGGACCTCGAACTTCGGGAACTCGATCACGGCGGGCGGGCTCTTGACGACGCCGTTCAACATCCTCGAGTTTACCAATGAACTCGCCTTCCACGCGGGACCAGTTCCTCTCTCTCTGCAGGGAGAATACGTCACCAACACTCAATACAATCGGCTCGCAGGGACGGCGGCTCAGGGTGGGGGCCGCGACGGTTACCAGACCGGGTTCATTGCCGGCAAAGCCGCCGCCAAGGAAACTTGGGAGGGCGCGTACTTTTATAAGTACCTCGGGCAGAACGCCACGGTGGCCAACTTGGCTGATGACGACTTCGGCAACGGCGGCACCAACCGCGCCGGGCACATATTCTGGGTCGCCTACGCGCCCCGGGATTATGTGCAGCTGAAACTGAAGTATTACATCACGCGAGTGCTGGATCAGACTTTGACTTCAGGCGGAGCCACGTTTACCGGCTTCAACGGCGACACGAACCGGCTCTTCGTGGACGTCCTGGTGAAGTTCTAGTCGACGAAATAAAATGAGGAGGAGTTTATGAAGAAGTTGATCGCCAGTCTGATGTCTCTCGGCGTGCTTGCGTCCGGATCCCTGAGTTGGGCGGATGCGCTGCTCATCAATGGAGCGGGGGCGACTTTCCCCTTCCCCATTTATTCCAAATGGTTCGACGAGTTTCACAAATCGAAACCGGACGTTCAGTTCAACTACCAGTCCATCGGATCCGGCGGCGGGATCCGCCAGATCAGCGCCAAAACCGTGGACTTCGGCGCTTCGGACGGGCCCATGTCGGACGCGCAGCTTGAAGCGGCGCCGGGCTACATCCTGCACTTCCCCACCGTGTTGGGCGGCGTGGTCCCCATTTACAACGTTGAAGGAGTCGCCACGAAACTGAACTTCAGTCAAAAGGCCATTGCCGGGATTTTCCTTGGCACGATTACCATGTGGAATGATCCCGCGATCCAGGAGGCCAATCCAGACGCGAAGCTCCCCGGAGCGGCGATCGTGGTCGTCCATCGCTCGGATGGTTCCGGCACCTCCTATTGCTGGACGGACTTCTTAACCAAGATCAGCGGCCAGTGGGCTGCGCGAGTTGGAAAAGGGACCTCCGTCAATTGGCCGGTGGGATTGGGCGGCAAGGGCAATGAAGGCGTGGCGGGTCTTGTGAAGCAGACGCCGAATTCGATCGGCTACGTCGAGCTCATCTACGCCTCGCAAAACAAAATCGACTATGGCCTGCTGCAGAACAAGGCGGGCAAATATGTGATCTGCTCGAGCGCTTCGGTCGCCGCGGCAGCCGCCACCGCGAAGATGCCCCATGACTTTCGGGTATCCATCACGAACCCCCCGGGAGATGATGCGTATCCGGCATCGACCTTCACGTGGCTCTTGATCTATCAGAACCCGCCCAACAAGGCGAAAGGCAAGGAGCTGGTGGAATTTCTGAACTGGATGCTTTCGGACGGGCAAAAATTCGCCGAAGACCTCGGTTATGTCCCCTTGCCCGCTTCGGTCGTCGAAATGGAGAAGGCCGCTATTGGAAAAATTAAAGTTTAAGACGTGGGGCGGGAGTGACCGTCTATTCAAGACGATTACCCTCTGCTTCGCGCTGAGCATTCTCGCCGTCGCCGCCGCGATCGCCTGGCAGCTCTGGAAGAATTCCGCATTGTCCCGTCACGCGTTCGGATGGGCTTTTCTCACCAAGCAGATATGGGACCCGGTCGCTGAGAATTTCGGAGCGCTCCCCTTTATCTATGGAACGCTGGTCTCCTCCGCGCTGGCGCTCTTGATCGCTGTTCCCTTGGGCATCGGAGTGGCCATTTTCCTGTCGGAGTTGGCCCCGCGGAAAGTGTCGGACAGCTGCGCCTTTCTGATTGAGCTACTGGCGGCGATCCCCAGTGTGGTTTATGGACTCATCGGCGTTTTTGTGCTGGTGCCGTTCATGCGCACCCATGTGCAGCCCTTCCTCATCAGAACGCTGGGATTTCTGCCCCTGTTCCGAGGCCCCGCCTATGGAGTGGGGATGCTGACCGCCGCGATCGTTCTGGCGGTGATGATCTTGCCGTTTATCACGACCATTTCCCGCGAGATTTTTCTGTCCGTGCCCACTTCCCTGAAGGAAGCAGCGATGGCCCTGGGCGGCACCCATTGGGAAGTCGTCCGGCTGGCTGTTTTGCCGTATGCGCGTTCGGGCATCGCGGGTTCCGTTTTCCTCGCCATGGGTCGCGCCCTCGGGGAAACCATGGCGGTCACCATGGTCATTGGGAACCGGCCGGAAATTGTCGCCTCGCTCCTGGCGCCGGGCTATACCATGGCGGCGGTGCTCGCGAACGAATTTACGGAGGCGACCTCAGATTTATATGTTCACACGCTGGTTGAGATTGGCCTGGTTCTCTTCGCGATCACCATTGTGGTCAACGCGATTGGCCGCCTGATCCTCTATCAGATGAATCCTCACGCGGAGTCGCACTGATGCCTGGAACGTACCGCCATCGGCAGCGGATCAACGCCATTGCCTTCGCCATGACGGGTCTTTGCGCTTTGTTCACTCTGGGCGTGCTCTTCTTCATCCTGGGCTATGTGACCGTGCATGGAGTTTCATCGCTGAACTGGGATTTCTTCACGAAACTTCCGAAGCCCGTGGGGGAAACCGGAGGCGGGATGGCCAATGCGATCGTCGGGACTTTTAAGTTGATCGGGTTCGCCGCGCTAGTGGGATTGCCGGTCGGCGTCCTCGGCGGCATTTATCTGGCTGAGTTTGGGCAAGGCAATACGATTGGATTTTTGGTGCGTTACGCAGCGGATATCATCAATGGCGTTCCCTCGATCGTCATGGGCATCTTCGCCTACGCGGTGGTGGTCCTTCCGATGAAGCATTTCTCGGCGCTGGCGGGCGGCGTCGCCCTGGGGATCATGCTGATCCCGATCGCGGTACGCAGCACCGAAGAATTTTTGAAGCTTGTTCCGATGGCGATCAGGGAAGCGGCCCTGGCCTTGGGCCTGCCGCGCTGGAAAGTCATCGTTCGCGTGGTGATCCCCACGGCGTTGCGCGGGCTTCTCACGGGGGTCTTGCTTGATCTCTCGCGCGTGGCCGGAGAAACGGCTCCCCTTCTTTTCACCGCTTTCGGCAACCGCTTCTGGAGCGTAGGGTGGCTGAATCCGATCGCTTCCCTTCCCGTCATGATTTTTACCTATGCCGTCGCGCCTTATGAGGACTGGCACCGCCAGGCCTGGGCGGCGGCCCTTGTGCTGCTCATGATCGTACTGGCGACCAACGTCGGCGCGCGGGTCCTTATGCGCAAACAAGTTAAAATATGATGCTCCCCATGGCTCAAGACATGACCGTCCCATCCGCTACGTCTGATCCTGTCAAGCCCTCCCATGGGATCGAAGCGATCAAGGTGAATGCCTGGTTCGGCGTCAAGCACGTCCTCAAAGACATCCACATGAAGATCAAGCCGCGCCAGGTGACCGCGATCATCGGTCCTTCGGGCTGCGGCAAATCCACTTTCATCCGGTGTTTGAACCGCCTGCACGAGGTCGTCCCGGGCGCGCGCATGGAAGGACAAATCCTTCTGGATGGGGCCGACATCTGGGAACTGGATCCGGTGATGTTGAGGCGCCGAGTGGGCATGGTGTTTCAAAAGGCCCAACCGTTTCCGACCATGAGCATCTTTGACAATGTGGCCGCGGGCCTGCGCTTGAACGGGACGCGCAATCAGACCCAACTGTCCACCGTTGTCGAAGAGAGCCTCAAGCGCGCCGCGCTCTGGGATGAGGTCAAGGACGCCTTGGACAAGCCCGGAACCGGCCTTTCGGGCGGCCAGCAGCAGCGCCTGTGCATCGCGCGCGCTCTGGCCGTCAACCCGGCCATCCTCTTGATGGACGAGCCCTGCTCGGCCTTGGACCCCATCGCCACCGCCAAGATCGAGGAGCTCATCCTGGATCTCAAGAAGAACTACACTATTGTCATTGTGACCCACAACATGCAGCAAGCCGCGCGGGTGTCGGATGAGACGGCCTTCTTCCTTTTGGGGGAACTGATCGAATTCGGCAACACGAAGCAGATCTTTACCAATCCCCGGGACAAACGCACCGAGGACTACATCACCGGGAGGTTCGGATAACCATGGAAAGGCATTTCGACCAAGATCTTCAGCAGCTCAAAGAACGAATTCTCTACATGGGCAGTCTCGCGGAGACGATGATCCACATCGCCATCAAGGCACTGGCCGACCGCAAGCGGGACCTCACGAAGGACGTGTACCGGCAGGAGGAA
>JBGPLV010000126.1:0-6186 GCA_041486625.1 Elusimicrobiota bacterium | reverse complement strand
GTTCTGGGGGATAAAGTTCCCGCGGGAGGCGAGGCTGTAAAGCTGCCTGAGGCCTTCCTGGACTTCTTGGCCTTGGGTGAGGGTGTCTTCGTTCACGTACATCCCCACAAAGCGCTTGCCCAGTGCGGAATCGAGGCCTCTCCCATACTGAAGAGCATATTCGAGCGCCGCTTCCGGGTGGGCATTGGCGTAATGGATGCTGTCCCGCAGGGCCCGGCTGATCTCTTTGGCGAGCGGCAAGCCTAGATCAGAGCGCACGACATCCAGCCCAAGCGGCAGAGGGAGGCCGGTTTTTTTATGCCACCATTCCCCAGCGTCCCAGAGCTTATGAAGCCCCTGGGTATGATAGGTCAGCTGGCCTTCGTGAATAATCAAACCGGCGTCCACAACGCCTTTTTCGACCGCGTCCAAGATCTGATCGAATGGCATCACCATTCGTTCCACCTGGCGACCCTGTTCGGCCAGCCATAGATCCAGGACAAGGGCGGCCGTGGTCCATTTGCCGGGAATGGCGATCTGCAATTTTTGATTTTTGATTTTTGATTTTTGATTGCTCACCAAAATGGGCCCGTATTTCCGTCCCACGCTGGCGCCGCACGAAAGCACCCAGTACTTGTCCGCCAGATGCGCATAAGCGTGGGCACTGACTGCGGTAATCTCAAACTCCCCCCGAAGAGCCCGTTCGTTCAGCGTTTGAATATCTTCCAGATGATGCCGGACCTCAAAGCCGGGGATT
Source organism: Elusimicrobiota bacterium (assembly GCA_041486625.1). Taxonomy (GTDB): domain Bacteria; phylum Elusimicrobiota; class Elusimicrobia; order 2-01-FULL-59-12; family 2-01-FULL-59-12; genus JANLWZ01. The sequence continues at coordinate 5,450 of JBGPLV010000126.1, read as the reverse complement.
TTCACCGCTCCCGCTGCAAAACCGTAGAACATATAAGCGTCGTCCGGGTCCGGGCTATGGGCAAAGGTCAGCGTGCGGGTGATTTCCTGGGCTACCAATTTTCCCTCCGGATCCGCGTGGTGGGCACCCCAAGTCGAACAAGCGTATGTTCCATATCCGTGACAAATTCTTTGGGGCCGCAGAGCCAGAACGTACCCTCCAGCATCTTCAAGTGCTTACGCAATAGGACTTCGCCAATGCGACCGGTCTCCCCTTCGATATCGAGCTCGGTCGAGCGCGTGAAGGTCGGTACAAAGCGAAACGTCGGGTTCTGGGACCACGCCAGGAACTGGTCTTTGAATATAAGATCGTCCGGAGTTTTCACACTGTGAAAAAGCCACATTTCCGTAGCGAGTTGGGTATCGAGGATAAACTTGATCATCGCGCGAAAGGGTGTGACGCCGCTCCCCCCCGCCAGAAAATAATACGGCCCTTGAAGCCGCTCGGGCAGGGTGAAAGATCCCATAGGGCCTGCAATTTCCACCTGCGCGCCTTTTTTTAAGCTGAAGAGACTGCCGTAGAGGGTCTGTTCACGGTCGGCTTTGATCGTAATATCGATATGGTCTTTCTCTGTGGGCGAAGAGGAGAGCGAGTAGTACCGCTTTTTGGGGTCGCCTGGAATCAAAAGCGAAATCGCCTGGCCTGCCTTGTATGGAAAATAGGTTCCCAGACGAAATGTTTGGATGTCTGGCGTTTCAGGGATGATATCGACAACTGGTACCGTTAAGCCGCGCACTCGCCTTTGCCCATCTCCATCTTGAAGGCCACGCCTTCGGCGCCCAAGTCCTCGTATTTCTTTGGGTCCTCGGTGCGGACGGAAGTGAACTCCTGGAGCAAGTCCTTGATCTTGGCGGTGCCAACACGGTCCACGAAGGCGCGAAAAATTTCGTTCGGTTGATGATTTTCCCGGTAGAACTGAAGCATCTTTTTGGCGGCTTCCGGCACCCGCCGCGCGGGGATTTGGATGGTGGGTTTCCCAAATTTCGCGACGCCTTCTTCCGTATAGCCGCCTAAGAGCATGACGTAATGAGGGACCTCGTGGCCGTCCACTACTTTGGAAGCGCCATAGAAACCGATGTCAGCGATGTGATGCTGACCGCAGGAGTTAAAGCAGCCGGAGATTTTGATCTTGATGTCTTGTAGGTCTTCCGCCGTGGAGAGGCCGTTCGAGAAAATCGGCGTGAGTGTCGCGGCCAGGCCGCGGGAATGCGTGATGGCGATCTGGCAGGTGTCGGCTCCCGGGCAGCGGGTGATGTCGGCCACGCGCTCGGCATTGGCTTCGGCCAAGCCCGCTTTTAAAAGATCCGCATAAACAAGAGGTAGTGCCTTTTCCGGGATCCATTGCAGAACGAGATTCTGGGTAATGGCCGTGCGTAGCCGTCCGCCGTTGTAGCGGCGAGCGATATGGGCCAGCTCATGCATCTGCGGCACGTAAATATCTCCCAGAAGGCACCGGACGAGCACCGTCACGTACCCGGCCTGCTTTTGCTTCTTCACATTGGTGAGCTTCCAGCGGGCATAGCCAGGGTCTTTGGGTTCGGAAACCGTGGCAGGCAGGTCCACCTTGGGCGGCTCTTCATCAAATGCCCGAGAGTCCACGTGAAAATTCGGCATGCGTCCGGAGCGCGTGAGCACCGCGATCTTGCGCTCCTCCAGGATGGTATCGCGCATCTTTTCCGGGCCCCACTCTTTCAGGACAAATTTGATTCGGGCTTTGGCCTTGTCCTTGCGGTTGCCGTAGCGGTCATGAATGCGCACGCAGGCTTCCGCGGTGGGGATCAGAAGGTCCTCCGGCGTGAAGTCTTCAATCAAGATCGCTGCGTTCGGAGTGGCGCCCAGCCCTCCTCCCACCGAGGTCGCAAAGCCTCGGACTGTCTTTCCATTGACCGTCCGTACTTTGGCGACGGCGCCGAAGTCGTGAATGGGCACACGCGCGTGGTCTGTGGGGCAGCCTTCCAGGGCGATTTTGAATTTGCGCGGCAGGTTCTGATTGATCGGGTTACGCAAGAAATATTCCACAAGGGCTTGCGCATAGGGACGTACGTCAAAAACCTCTTCCGGAGAAACGCCGGCAAAATGGCAGGCGGTTACATTGCGTACGGTGTTGCCGCAGGCTTCGCGGGTAGTCAGCCCGCATTCATTGACTCGGCGCAGAAGGGCCACGACGTCGCGCCGCTTGATGTGATGCATTTGGATCGCTTGCCGGGTGGTGACGTGGGCGCACTTGGGGGTGGCGTAAGCTTCGGCGATGTCGGCGAGGACATCCAATTGATCCGCATTCAGATTCCCCCACTTGATCTTAATGCGGACCATGTGCTCGTCAGTGGTGTTGCGGATGCCGTAGATCCCGTTTTCGAGCCTAAAGCGGCGGAAATCGTCCGAGTCTAAAGCCCCGCTTTCAAGCTGGCGGATGTTTTCCTCAAATAGCTTGAGTTCCGTCTCTTGGACTGGCGTAAGGGCCTGTTTGGATGAGGTTTTAGGCGCACTGGTGACCGACATAAGTAAATTATACCAAATCAGTCTGGATTGGATCGGATGCGCTATATCTGCGGGATTTGGGTGTCTGCGTTAAAGCGGATTCCGTACTCGAATTCGGCTGTCTTTTTGCGCGCCCAGACCACCTTGCCAATGAGTTCCAGGGCTGATTTGCCGGAAGGGACGACGTGCAGGCGGACGGCGGCGCGGGCTTTAAGGGTTTTTTGGCTGATCATGAGCCCGCCGCTAGTCGAAAGGTTGATGAAGCGCCCTTCCCCAACGACCATCCGACCCTTCGCATCATATATATCTAACGGCAGGTTGGAGCTGATCCGAAGTGCTTTTCGCCGTTCCTTCATGTATTCCATAGGGGTTTCACCTCGCTCTATATTAACCCCTCTACCTCATCAAGAGTATGGGGCTGAAGGCTAATAATTAGGGGCCAAAAGGCCCAAACTCTCCTAGAACCTCATTCTGACCGAGTCGCGATCACTTCGATCTCGTCGTCCGCGTTCGTCGTCACTGCGTACTGGATGGGATGGCAGCAGACGCTGCAGTCCTCGATGAATGTTTGGGCTTCTTCGAGCGGCTCGATGTCGACTTCTATCGTCTCTCCGCAGTAGGGACATTGAGCGCTATGCGTTTGGAGCGACATGGCTTACCGTTTCCTCTTCAACTTTTTTGGGGAATTCCCCGCGCAAGGCCTTCCAACAGAGGTCGACAACTTCTTGAGAAAACTTGCCTTCGTTGACGATCCACTCTAGATAATCGCGTTGGTCTTTCACCAGTTTGCGCAGGAGTTCGCCCTTGTACTTGCCGAAGTTCATCGCGGCCTCGCCGTCTTTCCATAAAAACTTCCCTCGACTGTCCACAAAACGGTCATCCTGCTTGTTGCAAAACTGATGAAGCCCGAGGGCGTCCTGCGGCAGATCGGAATAGCGGGTCAGTTGGGCGAACAGGACTTCCTGGCTGGCCAGGGCGTCGGCGCGGGCTCCATGGGCGCCGACCAGCGTTTTCTGGCAATAAAACTGATAGGCCGCCGTTAAATCACGGGGCTCTTTACGGTGGAAGATGGTCAAGCCATCCAGAATGGCCGGCTCCTCTTTGGGGAATGGAAATCCGCAGCGCTTGAACTCTTCGGTCAAAAGTGGAATGTCAAAACGGGTGATCCCAAATCCCCCGAAGTCGCAGCCCTCCACGAAATCTAGAAGGGCTATCGCCACGTCTTTAAAGCTTGGGGCATTCGCCACGTCTTCATTGGTGATACCGTGGACGGCGATCACCTCCGCCGAGATCTTGACGCCGGGATTGATGCGCAGCGTTTTTTCTTCGCGCCGGTCGTCGGGATGGATCTTGATCATCGCCATCTCCACGATCCGGTCACGGGTGGTGTCGGTCCCTGTGGCTTCAATGTCGAGAAAAATGAGAGGGCGGATGAGCTTCATATATCGACGGCTTGGAGAGCTTCCGCGTTTGTCTTGTGCTTTTGGAGGAATTCGACCAGGATCGAGGCCGCCTGCACTTCCTCAAGGCCGGCGAGAGCGCGACGCAACTTGTACACCTTCTCGAGGTCTTCGGGCGGCAAGAGAAGCTCCTCTTTACGGGTCCCTGAGGCGCGAATATTGATCGCGGGAAATATCCTTTGCTCGGCGGCCGCCCGTGACAGCACGAGCTCCATATTCCCGGTTCCCTTGAATTCCTGGAAGATGATATCGTCCATCCGGCTTCCAGTCTCCACCAGGATCGTGGCCAAAATCGTCAGAGACCCGCCTTCCTCAATGTTGCGAGCCATCCCAAAAAAACGTCGCGGAATTTCAAGGGCTCGCGAATCCAAACCGCCCGACATCGTCTTGTTGCCCACCGTGTTGGAATTATGGACCCGCGCCAGGCGCGTGAGAGAGTCGAGGAGAATCACGACATCCTGTCCGGCATTCACTTCCTTGACGGCCTTGGCGAGCAGATTCTGCGCTACCCGGATATGTTCTTCGTACGGCCGGTCATTGGAGGAAGCGTGAACTTCTCCCGGAACATTTCGCTTAAAATCGGTTACCTCTTCCGGCCGTTCATCGATCAAAAGACTATACAGGCGAAGGCTCGGGTCACATTTCCCTAGGGCTTGGCAAAGGTTCTTTAGAAACGTGGTTTTTCCCGCTTTGGGCGGCGAGACAATCAGCCCACGCTGGCCCTTGCCGATGGGACAGACGAGATCCATCGCTCGCATCGTGAGTTCGACAGACCCTTTTTCCAGCTGTATGCGTGTGCGCGGGTCAATCGAGGTTTTGGAGAGAAACGCCTCTTCATCCGCGCTTTTCATGGGAGGGCGGTCGCGGTCGGGTCGGCCAAAACGACCCCTTCCCGGTCCTTGCGGCGAACGTCGCCATGGGGGCCGGGACTGTTTCTCGTTAAAACGCGGTCGGTATTGTCTGTCCAAGGTGAGCAGCTCTATTATAACAACTTAATCCTAGTGAAAAAGTTTATTGATGGTATCGTTCAGGTCCTTCTTGACGTTTTGCGGGTTCTGCAAAAGATTGCCGACGGTCGCTTGGAAGGCCTTCTTTTTCAAAGAGCTCAGATCCACTTTGGGGTTCGAGAGCGTTCCGGAAATTTGCAGTTTGGCATCGAGGGCGCCCATCCCCGTGCTTCGAGGAGAATGCAGTTGAACATCCAGCAGAAGTTTTCCGCTGCCCAGATCCACGACACCTGTCGTCGTCATTCCCAGTTGGGGGCTGTCGATCGTGAAACGCTCAATCGTCATCCGTCCGTTTTTGAAGGCGTAATCACCCCGAATGCCCTGAATCGGCCAATGACGCAGGTCCGGAAGCCCGAGTTTCAAAAATCCAAGCTTTTCCAGGTTCATGAGGGCCAGCACGGGCATCAGAGCGATCTTGGCCGAGGGCGACGTCGCCATAAGCTGGTCGATGTTCTGCAGGGTGCCG
>JBGPLV010000125.1:0-6186 GCA_041486625.1 Elusimicrobiota bacterium | reverse complement strand
GGGTGAGTCGTCCTCCTTTGCGTCCCAGCCAGATTAGACGCGCTTCCTCAAGAGCGTCGATAGAGCGTGCCTGTTCGATCTGGCCTTGAGCTTCTTGGAGAAGGGTATTTGGGTCGGGGAATTGGCTCATCTTGAGCCGACCGTGCTAGGCGCTCGCGGGCTGCCTGCCTGCCGGCAGGCAGGCTTTTGCCGTCTCGGCGAGTTGCTGGAAGGCCTTGGGGTCCACCACGGCTAAATCCGCCAGCACTTTGCGGTCCAGCACCACTCCGGCTTTTTTCAGGCCGAAAATGAACTGGCTGTAGGACAGATTGTTGAGACGGGCCGCGGCGTTAATGCGCTGGATCCAGAGAGCGCGGAAGTCCCCCTTGCGGTCCTTGCGGCCAACATAGGCGAAGCGCAAGGAGCGTTCCACCTGCTGGACCACCTGTCGCCAGCGGCTGCGTTTGGAATAGTAGTAGCCTTTGGCGATGCGGAACGTCTTTTTCTTCCGCTGCCGGGTGGTGACGCCGCTTTTTACACGTGCCATAAATTACCTGTACGGAATGAGGGCCTTAATGACCGCCCCATCGACTTTATTGAGATAGTGGGATTTGCGCATATGGCGTCCGCGGCCGCCATCCATGCCCGTGAGCAAGTGGCGAAGGCCCGGCTTCTTATGCTTCACCTTGCCGTTGGCGGAAACCCAAAAACGTTTAGCGACTCCCCGGTGCGTCTTCATCTTTGGCATATCAGTTCCTCTATCCGCCACACGTCAGGCGGATGACCTTCGGTCATTTCTTTGGCGCGAAAAGCAGACTCTTGCGGTTGCCTTCCATCGGGACATCTTGCTCGAGAACCGCCACATCCGAAATGCGCTCTTTGACGCGGTCGACCAGGTGATCGGCTTGGTCGGTGTGTTCCATTTCACGTCCCCGGAACACGATGGTCAGACGCACCTTGTCGCGTTCCGCGATAAACTCACGCATGTGCTCGATCTTGATGTCTAAATCGTGGAATCCGATTTTGGGGCGGATCCGAAGCTCCTTGACCTGGCCCCCTTTATGCTTTTTGCGCGCTTCCTTCAGTTTCTTTTCGCGTTCGTAACGAAATTTGGAAAAATCCGCCAGCTTGCAAACCGGAGGGTTGTTTTGTGGAGCTATTTCGACGAGATCCGTGCCCTTGTGTTGGGCTATGCGGATCGCTTCCTCAATCGACTTTATCCCTAATTGCGTACCATCGACATCAATCAGCCGGACATCGCGGGCCCGGATCTGGTAATTAATGCGGGGTTCGGGTGGCTTACTTATCGGGTTCGATCCTCCTCAATCAGTTTTGATTTTTAAAAAACGAAGCTGAATCGTATTAAATCGACGGAGAGGTGTCAATTAAGAGAACGACTCTGGACTTCCTTGCTTAAGAGTGATGCCAATTCAGCCCGCGGCAGAGTTCCCAGGCTTTCGCCTGTTCGGCGTGCCACCGCCACCGTGTCGGCTTGCATTTCGCGGTCTCCCACGGTTAATAGGAAGGGCACCTTCTCCATCAGAGCGTCCCTCTTTTTAGCCCCGATTTTCTCATTCCGGATATCGGCTTCCACCCGGAAACCCTTTTCACGGAGTTCCGCCGCAACCTTCTGGGCGAAGTCATTCTGCCGGTCCGTAATCGTGAGGATTTTGGCCTGAACAGGCGCTAGCCACGCCGGAAAGGCACCCGCGTATTGTTCAATCAGAATTCCCACAAAACGCTCAATCGAACCCAAAAGCGCCCGATGGACCATTATGGCCCGCTCTTCCTTGCCGCTCTCGTCGCGGTACGTGACGTCAAAGCGTTCGGGCAGATTAAAATCCACTTGAACGGTAGAACACTGCCAGTAGCGCCCGAGGCAGTCTTTGATCTTTAAATCGATCTTGGGGCCGTAGAAGGCGCCTCCGCCCGCATCGATGTCATGTTTGAGCCCCTTCTTCTTTAGAGCTTCCGCCAAAGCTTTTTCTGCGCGGTCCCAATTCTCGATCGTCCCTACATACTTCTCCTTGGGGCGAGTAGACAAGGAGACCTGATAGTCATGGAAACCGAACGTTTTCAGGACTTCGAGTGTCAGATCGATGATGTTTTCTACTTCCTGGGCGATTTGGTCCGCCCGGCAAAAGATATGCGCGTCATCCTGAGTGAATCCGCGGACGCGCAAGAGTCCGTGCATCACGCCGGATTTCTCGTAACGGTAAACGGTTCCCATTTCGGTGATGCGGATCGGTAGTTCGCGGTAGGAATGGAGCTCATGTTTATAGATCTGGATGTGGCCGGGGCAGTTCATGGGCTTGAGCAGATAATCCTGCTCTTCGATTTTCATCGGAGTAAACATGTATTCCCTGTAGAAGTCCCAGTGTCCCGAGGTCTTCCAGAGATCGAGCCGCGCGACATGCGGGGTAATCACAAACTGGTAATTGTTTTTTTCGAGTAATTCGCGAAGGTATTCCTCTATGAGACGGCGCAGGGTCGCGCCTTTCGGCAGCCAGAAAATCAAACCAGGTCCAATGTTATCAGGCAGAATCGTAAAAAGCCCCAACCGGGGCCCCAAATCGCGGTGGTCGCGCTTTTTGGCTTCTTCGAGGCGTTTCAAATAATCGTCCAGCTCATCCTTCGTCGTCCAGGCGGTCCCGTAGAGGCGCTGGAGCTGTTCGCGCTTCTCATCACCGCGCCAGTACGCGCCGGCAATCTTCAGCAGTTTAAAATGGCGAATGTCTTTGGTCGATTCCACATGGCCGCCGCGGCAAAGGTCCACAAACGTGTCATGCGAGCAATAGGTCACGGTCGGCGCCTTGAGGTCATCGATCATCTCGACTTTGTATTTCTCCCCCCGCGCGCTCCAGAATTTCCGGGCCTCTTCGGATGAGTGCGTGCTCATTTTGAAGGCGTGATTGCCTTCGACAATTTGGCGCATGCGCTTTTCGATTTTATCCAGGTCTTCCGGGGTGAAGCGGTGCGGGCTGTCAAAGTCGTAGTAAAAACCATCCTCGATCGGTGGGCCGATGGTGAGCTTAGTGCCGGCAAAAAGCTCCGTCACCGCCTGCGCCATGACATGCGCGGTCGAGTGGCGGAGGTTGTTCAGATATTCTTCTTTTGTGGACGTTGCTGGAATCATAGGGACTACGAATTGGCCTTAAGGGTTTTTTCTAAGGCCTGAAAAGCGGCGACGTAGCGTGCGCGGATATGGTCACACAATTCTTTGGCCAATTTCTCATCATAAGTATGGACGGTCAGGTTTCGGTCCTCGATCATCTCCAGCCAGGTCTTTTCATCCCCCAGCAAACGGAGCTGATAGGCTTTGGCAAAAACATTTTTAGCCGTTCCGCTCTCGTGTCCCTGCTTTTCAAGCAGTGACTTGAGCGATTTCCAGCTCAGTTCGTAGGTGATTTCAAAATCCTTAATGATCCCTGAGAGATCGCGTGGTTTGGAGATGGGCAAAGCGATCGATTGTTCCAAAGCACGCAGGGCCTTGCTGAAATTCGACGCTTTCTGTTGGAGTCGGGGGTCAGGCCGCGCGCTCATATATTACGATGCCCTCTTCTTTGATGCGTGTCCGCAGCGGGGCCGCGACGGAGTCATTGATCAGAAGCAGATCGACACCGCAGAGTGTCGGGATGTCGTCCTCGACGTCCAAAGCAAACCGGGTCCAGTCGGAACGATCCATCAAAGGCGCCTCGACGGCCAAATCGAAGTCGGAGCGTTCGCGGGCGTCCCCGCGGGCGCGTGACCCGAAGACCAGGACGCGCTCGATGGCCGGATAGCGCGCGGCGTGCTCGGCGAGAAAATGCTGAATTTTAGGGGGCACAAGCTTCGGCTCTTTCATGGACGGTATTCTAGCTTAAAGACGCTGCCGTGTACTACCGGAGCGTTGTGAACCAACTTGCGGTCGCGATATCCATTATCATCAGATATCCCGTTATGCAGTCGAGGCCATCCGCCTAGTTGACCACTACCATTTCCGGGCTGCGTTGAAGAATGCCACCTCGGTGCAACCTCTCAGCCTGAGTACCGGGGACTGGTGGAAGCCCTATTTTGACCCCGCCAACCTCAAATCCAACGTTAGACAGGTATTAGCCGGGACGATAGCTTAGGTGTAACGCTAGGTGTAATATAGGTGTAACGATATTCTATTGTGTTACACCTAGGCGATATACCATCAATGTATAGGTGTAACGTTAGGTGTAACAGAGGTGTAACGCTGTACCGTTTGCGTTACACCTCAAATGTGCTAGAATCCTGCCCAAGATGAACGACAGCAAGCCAGCCCAGGCCGTCATCGCCCCCTTTGCGAGCCTCCTGACCGCCTTTCTATGGCTGGAAACGTGGGTGGAAATCCTGTCCCGGGGGTCTCACAAATCTCCTGATGACCTTTCGAAACTCTACCTCGCCATTATGGCCGCTTATGCGGGCGCTGCTGAGATCTCCAAATGGCTAATCAATGCGCCAACGGATCCTCGTCAGGACCCCAGGCTGGAACGGATTCAACGGGGCGGCGTCTTGATTGGTCTTTGGTTGATCCCGCTTTTGTTTGCTTACACCTGGCGGATCTCCAATGACAAGGTCCCCCTGCCGCCGCCTCTCCATAAGATCGTCTTTGGGTTGGTCGGAATATTCTTCCTTAAAGCCGCGTCGCGCCGCTGGCGGCACACCAAGCATGGCGTCATGGACCCGGCGACCGGAGAAGCGGGAGCTGGCTCTATCGCTCAGGATGGCGCGCGGGATGCCGACTTGGCTGAGGCCTTATACCAGAAGATCACATCCGCTCCGGAGGGCGTCTCGGTCGCCGACATGACGGCCGCATTTCCTGACGTCACCAGGCCGCGCCTCTACCGCGCGTTTAACGAGCTCGTCAAAACCCGCCGGGTCACACGCACGGGCAAGCCGCGCACGCCGGAGGTGCGCTACCGCATCGTCGGAAAATAGCGGGGACCTGCAAAACATATAAGCCATTCGGACCACGATTTTGGCCCTTTCCGTCTATTTACTCTACCGGACTAACCCCTTAGAATTACACTAATCCTCGTACGCGCGATTACCCGCGCGCGTACGGACGCTATGCCAAAATTCTTTGTACGCATCATCACCTTGCTGCTAGTAATAGGTCTTGTCGCCAATCAAGTTGCGGCAATTGCCTTAACCGAGCAAGCCTCTCAAGGACGACGTTTTCCGGCTGGCTCCGCGATTTCGGCGTTTCTGGCGCAAGCTATTCCCCCCGCCGCTTCCGTGCCTACTTACCATCCAGACAACTACGAGCCCACTACTCATGCCAAGATGAATCGAAGCGCAAAGGAAGCAGGGGTTGAATATGAGCCGCCTGATGGGTCGTCGATATGGGTCCGACGTCGGGCATTGATTGCTGCTTACCCAAGAAAATCCAAGCCTTCCGATTCGCTTCCTGAGAAGACCGAGCCCGCCCGTCTTGCCGGAAAAGGTCAGACCGCTTTGCAGATGGCCGTTACTTCCGCGGCTCTGCTCTTTTCTGATGACGCTTTGAATCTGGCCGGACTTACGCGCAGCATTCGAAATCGTGTCGAACGGGGGGAAGCAACAGCAAAGGACCGAGTCCTTGCTCTTGAAACTTTGATCCGTTTGCAGACACCGCAACGTAACGCGCCCAAATTCGGGACCCTTGATTCAGCAAACCGAACTCTTTTACAAGGGACTATACTTCTCGCCGATGGGATCATAAATTGGAATCAACTTGGCATTGCTTCGAATCACGCTGCGACAAAAAATATCAAGCGCATCGCGAACGGAGGCTCCACGACTGAGCAAATGCGGGAGCGTCTGATGGCAGGAATGACCCATGTGCTCCGGTTGGAAAAAGGGTCTACCGGTGTACCCCGTCAAGACAACGCCGACATCGCCGTTGCGCGTCCTTTAGCACGACATCGAAAATCCCCGATCGCGCAAGAAGTTGAGTCCCTGCTTGAGCAATTGAAACGCAAAGATCAGCGCGAAGCAGCCGCTGAAGCACTTGATGAAATCAAGCTCGCGCCTGAGCAGAAACTCGCGGCGCTCCATGCACTTAGAATTTCTGGGTTCGACAGCCGAGGCAATCTCAAGTCCATGGCTTTAACTGTGGTGCTAAGTCGGATCAATGCGCTTTCAACACCAGATCCCAAATATCGTTTTGATGGAATTGAAAACTTTGGAATTAATCCGAATCTTCTCGTCTATAAACCG
>JBGPLV010000124.1:0-6192 GCA_041486625.1 Elusimicrobiota bacterium | reverse complement strand
GGGCAAAATCCACAAAGTCTTGATCCCGACGGAAGAAGTGATGGAGATCAAACGCAATAAAAAGCAGGTCAAGAAACGCAAATTTTTTCCGGGTTACGTGATGGTGGACATGATGGTGGACAACGAAACCTACTGGACAATCCGGAATACCCCCGGCGTAACCGGTTTTTTGGGCGGCACCAAACCAATTCCGTTGCCTGAGCCGGAGGTTCAGAACCTTCTGGATCTGGCGACGGCCCAGCCCCAGCAGAAGCCCCGCCCCGCGGTCACCTTTGGTAAAGAAGAAAACGTCCGCATCATTGACGGCCCGTTCCGTCACTTTATCGGGGTGGTTGAAGAAGTCAACGAAGAGCGCGGGAAACTCAAGGTCATGGTATCGATCTTCGGACGCCCCACGCCCGTCGAACTCGATTTCCTGCAGGTGGAGAAACTGTAATGCCTCCCAAAAAAGTCAAAACCGTCATTAAACTGCAAATCCCCGCCGGCGCGGCAAACCCCGCTCCTCCAGTCGGTCCGGCGCTCGGCCAGCACGGCGTCAATATCATGGATTTCTGCAAGCAGTTCAACGAGAAGACGAAGACGAACGAACCGGGCATGATCATCCCGGCCGTGATCACGGTCTTCGAGGACAGGACCTTTACCTTTATTACCAAGATGCCGCCCGTGTCCGCTCTTTTAAAGAAGGCCGCCGGGTTGGCCAAGGGCTCCGGCGAACCGAACCGCAACAAAGTCGCCAAGATCTCTCTGAAGCAAGCCGAAGACGTGGCCAAGCAAAAAATGCCCGATTTAAATGCCAACAGCTTGGAGGCCGCGGTCCGCATGGTTCAAGGAACGGCCCGCAGCATGGGGATAGAGATATCATGAGCAAACGACTGGCGACCCTCGAAAAAGAAAAAGTATACGATCGCGCGAAGCTCTACAGTGTCGCGGACGCGGCCGCCGCCGTGAAAAAAACGGCGACCGCGAAATTCGATGAAACGATCGAACTGCACGTGAAGCTCGGCGTGGATCCCAAACAATCAGACCAAAACGTGCGCGGCACGGTCGTCCTGCCTCATGGCACCGGTCAATCGAAACGCGTGGTGGTCGTGGCCAAAGGGGAAAAAGTCAAGGAAGCAGAATCGGCCGGAGCGGATGTGGCTGGCGACGCGGAAGTCATTGAGAAAATTTCCAAGGGCTGGCTGGATTTTGATGTTCTGGTCGCCACGCCGGATGCGATGAAGGATTTGAGCAAACTGGGCAAAGTCCTTGGCCCCAAAGGTCTCATGCCCAATCCCAAAGCGGGCACAGTCACCTTTGAAATCGGGCGGACAGTCAAGGAACTGAAAGCCGGACGAATCGAATTTAAGCTCGATGCCACCGGCATCACTCATGTCGTCGTCGGCAAGGCGAGTTTTACGCCCGAGAAGATCGTTGAGAACCTGAAGGCTGTTTTGCACGCCATCCTCCATGCCAAGCCTGCCGCGGCGAAGGGGCAGTATATGCAAAGTGTGACCATCGCCTCCACCATGGGTCCCGGGATCAAGCTTGATCCCTCCCAGAAGTTTGAATAGACTCTTCGCCGCCCTCGGGCAAAAACAATTCCGCTATTTCCTGACGGGGTCGTTCCTCTCCAACGTGGGGAGCTGGATGCAGTCCTTGGCACTCGCCTGGCTGATCCTGGATCTCACGCACTCTCCCTTTTATCTCGGACTCGAGGGATTTGCCAACACGATCCCGATTTCCGTCTTCGCCTTTTGGGGCGGAGTCATCGCCGACCGCTTTGACCGGCGAAAACTTTTGATTGGGACCCAGTGGGTGATGCTCGCTCTGGCCCTGGTGCTCGGACTCCTCACGCAGCTGCATCTCATTCGCGTTTGGCAGATCATTCTCTTGGCGTTCATCGGCGGGCTGTCCCAATCCCTGGCCTGGCCCGTTTACCAAACCGTGATGGCCAACGTCGCGGAGCGCCAGCACCTCACCAACGCCATCGCGCTCAACTCCGCGCAGTTCAATCTTGCCCGCACGATCGGCCCGGTGGTGGGAGCTTTGGGGCTCCGTTACTTCGGGACCGCAGGTTGTTTTTACGCCAACGCGGTCAGCTTCCTCGCGGTGATCTTCGCGCTCGAGGCGATCCATGTTCCCCTGAATCGTCATGCCCCGGATGTGAACAGCGGCGGGATCCTGCAAACATTCCGGGAAAGCTTCGCCTACATGGTGGCCCAAAAGCAACTGTTTTGGCTTTTAGTCGTGATGGCTGCCACCAGTATCCTGGGGGTGCCGCTCGTGACGCTTCTTCCGGCGTTCGCCCGACAGGTTCTGCACTTGGACCCTTCCGGCCTAGGCAGCCTGATGGCCTCCTTCGGTGCCGGCGCTGTCGCGGGGGGATTTCTCGTGGCCTATTTGGGGGATTTTTCCGGCAAGGAACGCTTTGCCATGCGCGGAGAAATTCTATTTGTGGCGGCCCTCGTGGGGTTTTCCTTCACCCGTGACATCCTTCTCTGCATGATTTTCCTGTGGATCGCCGGCTTTTCGATGGTCAGTTTCGCATCCGTGGTGAACAGCCTCGTTCAAAGCACCGTTCCCGAGCATATGCGAGGACGGGCGATGAGCCTGTTCGTCTTTGCCTTTGGAGGCTGTATGCCTTTCGGGAACCTGCTCGCCGGGTGGCTCGCCCACCTGTGGGGAGTTCCCCTCGCGCTGCTCGCCCAAGGGTGCGTCCTCGGCGTCCTGGTGCTCTACATTTTCTCAGCGAAGTTTGCTAAAGTGGAATCGAGATGACCCATTCGACTCGCGCATCGCGCTCGCTCAGGGTCATGGTGAGCGGGGTCGAACCATGAAAGCGATCATCTTCTTTTTTGCGCTTCTCATCGGCGGGATGATCTACTTCCAGCAGTCCCTCCAGAACGGCACCGTCCTCAAATATATCGACGAGCACCAGCAAGAAAAGGGAGTACCGGAAGCGACCTACTATATCGGGCAGGGGTACTATCTCTTCCAGAATTTGCTGGACGCCACGACGTATTTCTTGCGCGTGGCCCAGCGTTATCCCAATCACCCGCTCGCCGATGACGCCTACTTCTCCTATGTGCAGTGCCTGGATGACATGTCGTCGGCCAATCGGGCGGACCTTCTCGAAGGATATAAGGCGTACCTCGAAAAATACCCCAACGGCAAACACGTCGAGCTGGCGAAAAACCGTGTCGGCGCCTACGGCACCGGCGGCCGTTAATCTCTTGTTATTTTGAGGATGTGGAGGGAGTAGCCGACTTTGCCGACGGGCACTTTCACTTTGGCGCCGGCGGGCTGCCCCAGGAGCGCCTGGCCGATGGGGGAGGTAATCGAGATCATGCCGCTGGTCGGGTCGGATTCGGCCGGGTCGACGAGCGTGAATTTCATTTCTTCGCCGGTGTCATCCTTGACGGCGACGGTCGCGCCGATATAGGCCTTGTCCGTTGGAAGATCGCCCTGATCTTCCAGGATGCGGGCACCTGAGAGCTTTCCTTCAATTTCCTGAATGCGCCGCTCATTATGGGCTGAGTCTTCCTTGGCGGCGTGGTACTCCGCGTTTTCCTTCAAATCACCCTTTTCGCGTGCTTCCTGTATCTGCTTGGCGATAATGGGGCGTTTTTTCTTTAGCTCCTCAAGGTCTTTGTGGAGTTTTTCATACCCTTTGCGGGTAATAAAGGTCTGGTCGCTCACCTTTGCTTCCTCTATTCTTTATGGTGGCAATGGCCGAGACAACGCGCAAGCGCTTTGTCTCGGTGACCAAAAAAGTATATCACACCATCGCCTTCCTTTCTTGCTACGGTAGCGATGGCCATCGGTAAAACGATTCACCATTCAGGTGAATCGTACCGAAGGGAGGTGTTACAATCCAAGGATGAGCCCTCGGACGCTTGCTTTTGCCGTATTCATTCCAAGTTTTCTCGCGGCGGCTAACCCCCGCCCCTTCCAAGCGGGAACCGGCAATGACTTTTTCTTTCGAAGCTTTGAAGATGATGCCGGAGGTTTTTATCTCGCCTGGATCGATCAAGAAGCAGGCAAAATCGTTGCCTTATGCGCACAGCATATCGATCCCAAAAGTCAGTCCATCTGGGGTGATGCTGGTTTGTGCATCACCGCGCATCTGGCGTCGGCCGCCGATTGGAGCGGCTTGGCGGATGGGCGAGGCGGATTAATCTTATTTTGGAATGAACGAGACGGTGTGCACGCGAAACGCTTTAGACCGAACGATTCCCAAAGCAAGCCTGGACATTCCGTTCTCATGTCCACTTCAACCGCCATCCAGCCTGATGCCGTTGGGGACGCGGCAGGGGGGACTCTGGTTGTCTGGCGAGAAAAACGCTCGACTGGCGGATCGATGATCATGGCTCAGCGGTTAGACACAGAAGGGCAGCCGGTTTGGCCCCGAGGCGGAATCCGTGTCTCGCTAAGGGCCTCCGACCAAACGAACCCGCGCGTGATCTACGACAACATGTCAGGCATGATCGTCGCTTGGCGGGATGAGGCGAATCAGGCTTCTGAGTTGCGCGTTCAACGCATCGATTTTCAGGGGAACCGTCTCTGGAGTTTGGAAGGACTCAAGATCACCGCTCCCGTGGGGAAGTCCGAGTTTCCCGTGATGGCGCCTTTGGGGACCGGAGAGGTCGTTTTGACCTGGTCAGGCCCGTCCCGCCAAACGAATCAAATATTTCTTCAAAAGGTCGGCCCGGAACCGCAACTGAAGTGGGGGGACATGACGCTGGCCTCCAACATCCCAACTCTCTATAACCGGTGGAATCCTGTCCTCGTGGGTGACGAAGCAGGGGGCAGCTGGATCGGTTGGGAAGATTTCCGCGATCAAACCAACTATCAAATTCGGCTGAATCATATCCATGGGGACGGCTCATCCCTTTGGCCAGAGGGAGAAATCGCGGTCGCCCCCGCTCCGGGAGATCAAGGAAAGATGACCATGGTGGGGGACGGAAAAGAAGGCGTATGGCTTGCGTGGATTGATAACCGACTCTCCACTGTGGGACTTTATGTGCAGGAGGTCGAAAGTGACGGCAAATGGCTCCAGGGAGACAAAGGGCGCCTCATTGCCGATCAGCTGAAGAAACCCTCCACTCCACAAATTGTATCGCTCGGCGCTGGGAAAGCCGTCGTTGTTTGGGCTGATAGGCCTAAAAAGGGCCAATGGGAACTCTACTGGACGATGCTTTGATATAATTATCGACGATGCCAACCCAGACTGCACCTGCCTCAAAGCCGTTACTTTTTGTCCCGGATCTCTTCCAGTACAACCGGCGGAAGACCCGTGTCGTTATGATCGGTGAAGTAGGGGTAGGGGGCAACAACCCCATCCGCCTCCAGTCCATGACCACGACCCCGACCACCGATGTCGACGCCACGGTCAGCCAATCCATACGCATGATTGAGGCCGGCTGCGAGATTGTACGCATCACGGCCCCGACCCTCGCCGACGCCCGCGCGCTGGGGGAGATCCGCCAGAAGCTGAACGCCAAAGGGTTTGCCAAAATACCACTCGTGGCCGACATCCACTTCAACCCCGAGTGTGCCATGGAAGCGGCTGACCATGTGGAAAAAGTGCGCGTGAATCCCGGCAACTACGCCGATTTTAAAGCTTTTAAAACGATCGAATACTCTGATGCCGAGTACGAAGCGGAACTTACGCGTCTGGAAGAGCGCTTTACGCC
Organism: Elusimicrobiota bacterium; assembly: GCA_041486625.1. GTDB lineage: Bacteria > Elusimicrobiota > Elusimicrobia > 2-01-FULL-59-12 > 2-01-FULL-59-12 > JANLWZ01. Next base: position 514 of record JBGPLV010000124.1, on the reverse strand, counting down.
GCTCGTGCTCAAGTGCAAAGAGCTGGGGCGGTCGATGCGAATCGGCTGTAATCATGGGTCGCTATCCGACCGCATCATGAACCGCTACGGGGACACCCCGCTCGGCATGGTGGAAGCGGCGCTGGAGTTTGTCCGGATTTGCCAAACGAACAGCTACTTCAACATCATCCTTTCGATGAAGGCTTCCAATCCTAAGGTGATGATCGAAGCCTATCGCCTCCTGGTCGCGAGGATGGATGAAGAAGGTATGGACTACCCGCTTCACCTTGGCGTGACCGAAGCCGGCTACGGGGAAGATGGCCGCATCAAATCCGCGATCGGGATCGGCAGCCTCCTTCATGATGGCATGGGAGACACCATCCGCGTTTCGCTCACGGAAGACCCGGAGTTTGAAATTCCGGTCGCTCGGCAAATCGCTGAAGTGACGAAGGGAGAAGGGAGAGGGGGGAAGGGGGATACGGCAAATGTAGTTTCGCCCCACGCGCCTCACCCCGCACCCCACAGTCATGTAACT
>JBGPLV010000123.1:0-6195 GCA_041486625.1 Elusimicrobiota bacterium | reverse complement strand
CGGAAGAAACAGTTCGTCAGCTCATCGCCGACGGCGGAGAAGCGAGCGCGCTCCAGTGTGATCTGACGCAAACAACGCAGATCGAGAAAACGGCGCGCGAGATTGTCCGGCATTACAAGCGCCTCGATGTGCTCGTCAATCTCTCTTCGATCTACGAGAAAGCGCCTTTATCCAACAGCCGGCTTGCCGGGAGCGCTTGGGATGCGCATATGGCGGCCAATGCCAAGAGCGCTTATGCTTTGTCGGGCGCGGTAGCCCCCTGGATGAAGCGGAGTGGTGGTGGTCGGATTGTGCATATCTCGGACTGGACAAGCGCCAGCGGCCGTCCGCGATACAAAGATTATTCGGCCTATTATGTCTCTAAAGTGGCGATCAAAGGAGTTGTGGAGACGATGGCCTTGGAGCTGGCTCCCAAGATTTTGGTCAATGCCATCGCGCCGGGACCGATCCTTCCGCCGCCGGGCTTAAGCACCCGTGAATATCAAGCCGTCATCAAAGCGACGCCTGTGGCGCGTTGGGGGGGCGCCGATGAAATAGCCAAAGCCGTGCGCTTCTTAACGCAGAGCGATTTTGTGACGGGAGAAACGATTCGAGTCGATGGAGGGAGACATTTATTATGAAACGCAGCCGTGTGTCGTGGTCTAATTTTACCGATGTGGTCGAAGGTCCGTGCGTCGTGTGCGGCACCGAAGTGCGCTACATGATTCCGAGTGACCGGCCGGATCCGGCGCTTCTTTTTCACCCGACCTGTGACGTGATGCCGGTTTTGAGGGAAAAATTAAAGGCAGCGACGCCTCCGCCGATGCCTCCTGAAGAAACCATTCGATTTAAGAGTGTAACGTCTTAGCAGCCGCAGGGTTTCTGGGGTCCCATAAAATTAACCTCCTCGCTGATCAGTAGCCGAATCCAACAGGCTCATCGATGTGGCGATCGAGCCACTCGGCAATATCTTCCTTCGTGTCCGCGCTCGTGCGCTTGCCGACCATCCGGCCGTTTTCAAACAAAAGGAGTGTAGGAATAGAGCTGATGCGGTACTCCTCCGCGAGATCCGGTGTTTCATCGACTTTGGCCTGAACGACTTTTACTTTGCCAAAATAGTCATCAATGATCTCCTGAAGCATGGGAGGGAGGGTCTGGCAAGGAGCGCACCAGGGAGCCCAGAAGCCCACCAGAACCGGCAGGTCGGATTTCAGTACGACCTGAGAAAACGTGGCATCCGTAACAGCAGCAATCAATGATTTGTCTTTTTTGCGCGCCATGGCGATCACCTTTCTCTAAAAGAGTGCTATTTTTAGGGCGAATTGACGAGGGAGGCTTGAAGTGAGACCCCTGCTCCCGAGCTAACAACTGAACATATATACAATACTAAACCTCGAAATCTGCGTCAATGGGTACTATGACCCATTTCCTGCATTTGGGACATCGAGCGCTTCAAGTACGATGGATCCTGGGTCTTATAGACAATCATCCAAACATGGATGGCTTCTTTGTAGCGCTTTTGTTTTTTGTAGATATTGGCCAAGATGGAGCGCAGAAGATTCGGGCAATCTTCCTCTTCAACAAAACCTTCAAGGAATTCAGTTAACTTATTGATATTATGATTTTTTTGATATGCCAATGCGGCTAAATACTGCTGAAATCGCCATTCCTTAGGGTGTGCCAGGACCCCTTCCTCCAGCAACAGCTCGGCCTCATCAAGACGGTTTAAATTCCATCCAAGAACACCCCCGCCGTAATAAAAGATATGTTTAAAATTCGGATCAATCTGGGCCACGCGTTGGCAATAGGCTAAGAAGAGGGGGTAATGGCCGCCTCCCCCATGCTCCTCTTCTTCGGTGTGTGCCCCTTCTTCATGTGTCCCGTAATAGATCAGCGTCTGGATCCAGGCGATGTCAGCCGTAAGCTTCCGGAACCCCATGGCAATGCCCACAAAGTCGGATAAGCGGGTTACTGGGGTAGATAAGCTGACCGCCAGGGGAGGGAAGGGCTCGTTGTAGTGATTAGCGGCTAGGGTCGCCAGGTAGATCGTGGCAAGGACGCTGGCATTAAATATCCATACAAGCGTTCGCGAACGATGCACTAGAATTCCTTTTTGCGGAAAAGAAGCGCGGTCAGGCTCAGGCATACGCCGGTATAAAAGAGCCCGTAACCTCCGGCGGCCCAGAGCCACCCAGGGTCGTAGATTTCCGGAGGAATATCGCGGATGTTCATGGTCTGGAAATTAGGAAAGATGTAGTAAAACAGTTTACACACGAAAATGAGAAGAGGCTGAGAGGCTTTTCGGGCCATGAACAGAATCTCTGTGCTGAAGTGTCCCATGATCCAGAAAAAGAAAGTAAAAGTGACGGCGGAAGCCGTGGATGTGGAAAACAGAGAAAAGACGAGGGCCACGGCCGTAATGACGACGATCTTTTCCCAGGAAAAAAGAAGGCTCAACGCGTAATGCTTGTCGAGCGCGATATGAAGGGTTGACAGAAGCGTAGCATGCGCGCCGGCCATTACGAGATACGCGCCGGACATGATCCCGATCAGGCCCAAAAACCTCCCTAGGATAAAGACTCCACGCGCGACCGGCCGGGTGAGAATGAGATAGAGCGTCCTCGATTCCATCTCTTCCAGGACCAGAGTCACCGCCGCAAACACCGTGCTCAAAAACGCGATCGTTTCAATCGAGGCAAGACCTAGATCCATGATCATGCGGGCTTTCTGTTCTCCGCCGAGGGAACCCAGGAGCAGCGTGGACAGGATCAGGATACCGGAAAATAGGACCAGGATATACCAGATCTTATTGCGGAGGATCTCGATAAAGGTGTAGCGGGCGATGCCGAGGATCTTACGCATGGATGGTCTCAAGAAAGAGTTGCTCCAGCCGGCCTTCACGGCTTGCCCACTCTGATTTTTCAATCACGCGCGCCAAACGCCCCTCATGGAGGATGCCGACGCGGCGACACAGCTTCTCGGCTTCCGAGATGATGTGCGAGGAAAAGAAAATGGTTTTCCCCTGTTTATTGAGATCGGACAGAAGCTGCCGTATCTCCTTAAGACCCAGCGGATCAAGCCCGCTCACGGGTTCATCCAGAACAAGAAGTGCAGGATCATGCAAAAGCGCTTGGGCAAATCCCGCCCTCTGAAGCATTCCCTTGGAATACTCTCCGAGCCTTTTTTGGAGATGCCTCGCCAGCCCGACTTGAGCGATCACCCGAGGTGCCCGTTCCGCAAGAGTCTGCGAGGGCAGATCGGAAAGCGTCGCGTAAAGACGCAGAAGCTCGGTCACGGTGAGGTATTTGTAAAAGCTGGGAAGCTCAGGGAGATAGCCCACTCTATTCATGACGTTTAAGTTAGGGAGGATTTGATCGAACAAGCGCACACTGCCCGAGGTAGGGAAAAGAAGGCCCAGAAGGAGCTTGATCGTCGTCGTTTTGCCCGCACCATTTAAGCCAAGCAACCCGAAAACTTCTCCCTGTTGGATAGAAAGAGTAACGCCCTCGACGCCGGGTGTGAGGGTCATTTTTCCCAAGTGACTGCGCCGATAAACCTTGCTGACGTTGTCGAGCTGGGCGGCGACGGCTTGAGGCATGGGTTAAAGTTTGACGCTTTTGACTTGGGTGATGCCCTGGAAATCCTTGATTTGCTTGAGGACCGTTTCGGGTACATCCGCATCGACGTTCACAACCGTGACAGCCTCCCCGCCCTGGGGCTTGCGGCCCACCTGCATGGCGGCGATGTTGATTTTGTTTTTTCCCAGGATCGTCCCGACAAAGCCGATGACCCCCGGTTTGTCGATATTGGTGTAGATGACCATGGTTCCCTCGGGAATGACATCCACCGACAACCCATCGATGGCCACAATCCGCGGGTTATCCTTGGCCAAAAGCGTCCCCGCGACGGAAAACTTGGCTTTTCCGGAGGAGACCTTGAGCGTAATGAGGCTGGTGTAATCGGCGGACTGGCTGGTTTTGGTTTCCGTCCATTTGAGACCCCGTTCTTTGGCCAGGTATGGCGCGTTCACCACATTCACTTCGCTGCCCATGATCGGCGTCAAAAAACCCTTCAGAACAGCCAGCGTGAGCGGGGTGGCGTTTTTCAAACTGATCTCTCCGGCGTATTCGATTCTGAGTTCTTTCAAGGCACCTTCCGCAAACTGCGTGACGAATTGGCCGAGTTTTTCGCAGAGAAGAAGGTAGGGTTCCAGTTCCTTGAACTGTTCGGCGTCCAAAGCCGGAAGATTGACGGCGTTCCGGACGGCGCCTGTGAGGAAATAGTCGCGGAGCGTCTCGGCCAGCTCTTGCGCCACCTTCACCTGAGCTTCTTCTGTCGAGGCGCCCAAGTGGGGAGTCACGATGACATTTGGAAGGTGTAAGAGCGGATTGTCTTTCTTCGGAGGCTCTTCCTCAAAGACATCCAGAGCCGCGCCCTTCACGTGCCCAGACTTGATGGCGTCGGCGAGCGCCTTTTCGTCGATGATTCCGCCCCGAGCGCAGTTGATGAGCCGCACGCCGGCCTTGAGCTTCTTAAGCGTTTTGGCATTGAACATGTGGCGGGTGCTGTCGTTCAGCGGTGCGTGTACGGTAATGTAATCCGCCTGCGCGTAAATCTCCTCCAGCGCCACCAGCTTGATGTTGAAATTCTTGGCATATTCTTCGGAGGCGTAGGGGTCATACCCCAAGACGGGCATCCCGAAGCTCTGGCAGCGCTTGGCCACCTCGCGCCCGATGCGGCCAAGTCCTACGAGCCCTAGGACCTTTCCCTGCAACTCGGTGCCAGTAAATGACGAGCGCTTCCATTCACCCGCTTTGAGACTGGCGTTGGCTTGAGGGATGTTTCGTGACAACGCGAGAATCATCGCCACCGTGTGCTCGGCGGCTGAGATCGTGTTGCCGCCGGGGACATTCACGACAATCACGCCCTGGCGGCTGGCGGCGGTGACGTCGATGTTGTCGACTCCGACGCCGGCGCGGCCGACGATTTTGACTTTCTTTCCGGCGGCCAAAACATCCGCGGTGATCTTGGTTTCGCTCCGGACGATGATGGCGTCCACGTCCGCGACGGCCTTTTTCAGATCGGCCGGAGAAAGCTTCGATCGCGCGTCGACTTTAAAATGACCGTTGTTGCTTTGGAAAACGGTAAGGCCTGATTCGCTGATCGGATCGGCGATAAGGATTTTAATCATCGGACGCGACTCCCTTCCCCCCTGGTGGGGGAAGGTGTGGATGGGGGGGATTTGCTTGGACGACGGGACCCCTCACCCCCACCCTCTCCCACAGGGGGAGAGGGGATTATTGAAGGTTTCGTCAAAAAAGCGCGCTCGGCCGCCGCGACGCCTTTCCCCAGCTCGACTTTAAATCCAAGCTGAGAAAGCATCATCTCAAGAGCCGAGATGCCGACAATGACGTCAAAGCGTTCCATGTAGCCCATGTGCGCGATACGAATAATTTTCCCGACCAGATCCCCCTGGCCGCCCGCGATGGAGACGCCGTAATCCTCCCGCATGCGTTTGACGATGGCTTTGCCGTCGATCCCTTCGGGAACGACGATTGAGGTGAGCACGTTGCACGGCACCTGCGCAAAAAGCTTAAGCCCCAAAGCTTTGACGGCCTCGCGGGTCGCGTTCGCCAGCCACGCATGGCGCGCAAAAATATTCTCGAGCCCTTCCTGTTTGATCAACCGGAGTGCTTCCGCCTGGGCGGCGATCACGGTGACGGGTGGGGTAAAGGGCGTCTGTTTTTCAGCGACGGATTTCTTCATCTTCCGCCAGTCAAAATAGAAACGCGGGCTCTTGCTCGCTTCGACCAGCGGCCAGGCCTTGGCTGAGACGCTCACCATGCCGAGCCCCGGGGCCGTCATCAAGCCTTTCTGAGAGCCGGTGCACACCACATCGATCTTCCAATCGTCGGTGCGCAGTTCCTGTCCGACCAGGCCCGAAACGGAATCCACGATGAAGACGGCAGGCGTTTTGGCGACGATCTTGCCGATGGCTTCGATGTCATTCACCACGCCGGTCGATGTTTCCGTGTGGGTGGCGAACACCGCCTTGATCGCCGGGTTTTTCTTTAAGGCATCCTCAATTTTGGCGGGGGGGACGATCTGGCCGTCCGGTTCGCGCACGAGAACCGTTTTCATTCCGTACACGTCCAAAATTTTGGCGAAGCGGTCGCCGAACACGCCGGAGGAAGCGACCAACGCCGTTTCTCCAGG
>JBGPLV010000122.1:0-6232 GCA_041486625.1 Elusimicrobiota bacterium | reverse complement strand
GCTGGTGCGTTCCGGCGCCGTGGACATCATCGTGATCGACTCGGTGGCGGCCCTTGTTCCCCGATCCGAAATTGAAGGCGATATGGGCGATCAGCAGATGGGCATGCAGGCCCGTCTCATGTCACAGGCGCTGCGGAAACTGACGGGGGTCCTCTCTAAATCAAAGACCAGCCTCATTTTCATCAACCAGCTCCGTCAGAAAATCGGTGTGATGTTCGGCAATCCTGAAACGACCCCGGGGGGACTCGCGCTTAAGTTTTATTCCTCTCTGCGCCTGGACATCCGCCGCATCGAGGCCGTCAAATCCGGGGATGTCGTGGTCGGAAGCCGCGTCCGCGTCAAAGTCGTCAAGAACAAGGTCGCGCCGCCTTTCCGGCAGGCCGAATTTGAGATGTATTACGGTGAAGGTGTCTCACGGGAAGGGTGTCTATTGGATGTCGGCGTAGAAGCCGGTATCCTCGAGAAGACCGGTTCCTGGTATCTCTGGAAGGACGAACGCCTCGGCCAGGGCCGGGACAACTCTCGGGCTTATCTGAAGGAACATCCTGACCTCGCCAACAAACTGGAAGCCGAGATCCGGAAAAAGTATTTCAGCCCTGCTACGGCTGTGGAAAGCGCACCGAAGCCCGAGTCTAAGGAAACGGTTGCTTCCAAACGCTAGCCAAGAACTTTTAGAAGCATTTCTTCAGCACCTCCGGGTCGACCGCGGCCTTTCCCCAAGAACGCTCATTAATTACCGGATCGACCTTGTCCATTATCTCGGACATCTAGCCAAATCCTCTAAAGACCCCATAAAGATCTCGCGCGAAAACCTGACGGAATATCTTTGGGAAAGAAAATCCAAGGGAGTCCAGCCGTCCTCGATCGCGCGGTACATGGCCAGCCTGCGGTCCTTTTACCGGTTCCTTCTTGCTGAAGAGACCATCATAGGGGACCCCGCGACGCTCCTGCGCAGCCCCCGGAAAGCTGAAAGACTGCCTCGTTACCTGACGGTCGAGGAAGTGTCCAGGTTATTGACTGCCGTCGGCACATCTAAAGCGCGGAACATCCGGCTGCGCGCGATGCTTGAATTGATGTACGCGGCGGGTCTGCGCGTGAGCGAGCTGACCGGTGTGCGCCTGGATTCGATTGATTTGAAGGTCGGCTACGTGCGTGTGTTGGGAAAGGGGGGTAAAGAGCGCATCGTCCCCATCGGCGAGCGCGCGCGTTTGGCGGTGCAGGGGTATCTCGACCAACGGCCTGAAACGCCGGCTTCCGTCAAAACAATTTTCGTTTCGGACCGCAAACGCCCCATGAGCGCCGTTCAATTCTGGCGCCTCATCGGCAGCGCGGCGAGAAAGGCCGGCATTCAAAAGCCTGTCACTCCCCACACGTTGAGGCACTCCTTCGCTTCCCATTTGGTCCAAAACGGGGCGGACCTCCGCGCGGTGCAGGAGATGCTGGGGCATTCGTCCATCGCCACGACCCAAATCTACACGCATGTCGGGCAATCCCACTTGCAGGAAGCCCATAAAAAATACCATCCTCGTAGTTGATGTCATTTTCCTTTAAAGATCGTCAAGCGGCGCTTGCCTCCCTTCCGGCCACTCCGCCCGAGCTTGTGATCATCGGCGGCGGCGTGGTGGGCTGTAGCATCGCCGCGCATGCCGCACGGCTCGGGTTGAACGTCGTTCTGATCGAAAAAGAAGACATAGCCTCAGGTGCCAGCGGTAACTCTACCGGCTTAGCGCACGCGGGGCTACGCTATCTCGCCCAGGGTCGGATCGGATATGTGTTCCGCGAAGGCCGGGAGCGCCACCGCCTTCAGGAGCTGGCGCCGCAGTGGGTGCGGCCTTTCAATTTCATTCTTCCGGTCTATAAGAACGATCCTTATAAGTTCTGGATGGTTCGCCTGGGGACCTTGATCTATGATGCGCTGGGCTGGATCGATGCTTTATTAACCCAACGCCCCTTAGTCCGGCGACACGCGGTGCTCACCGCGGAGATTGTGAAATCCAGGATTCCCGGCATACGCGCCGAAGATCTTATCGGCGGAATTGAATATTACGTCGACGCCAAACTCCAGGATTCCCGTTTTACGCTGGGGTATGCCCAGCAGGCGGCACAGCATGGAGCGCGAATTCTGACACACTGTGAAGTCACCTCGGTCATGCTCTCAGGAGATGGTCATCCCAAAGTCGCCGCCCGTGACACTCTCTCCAGTCAAACCTTCGAGTTTACGACACCCCTTGTGATTAACGCGTCGGGCGCCTGGATTGATGGGGTTCGTCACCAGGCCGGCATGGGCTCGCATCTTGTTCAAAACAGCAAAGGGATACATCTGGTGGTGGATCACATCACGGATTCTCCGCTCATTATGTCATCGGCCGTCAAGGGAAAAGTGTTCTTCGTTATTCCGATCGATGCCGAGCGAACCTTGCTCGGAACGACCGATACAGCCGTCAGCACCAGCCCCGATCAGGTCACACCTGACTCACGCGATGTGATGGAGCTTCTTCAACAGCTTTTCTATTTCTTTCCGTATTTAAAGCAGGGGCCGAACCTGATGGAAGCGATTGAAAGCTATAAGCAGGTCCATGTTCGGGATGTGTACTGGGGAATTCGCCCCTTGCTTTTCCAAAGGGGCTCGACTTTCTTGGCCTCACGCGAGCGTCGACTCATCAAAGATCTGCCCCGGTTCTGGTCTTTTCCGGGCGTGAAACTGACCGCCGGCCGCGCGGCCGGCTATGAAGCCGCCGTTGAATCGTGGCATTTCCTTCGGAAAGAGGTTCCGATCCCGGCGGTGACGTGGGATTCTCTTCCCGGAGGGGAACTGTGGGATTTTGAGCGCTTCGTGAACGATGCGCGAAAACGATTTAAACTCGGAACTGATTCCGAATCGCTCATCAGCCATCTCGTTTCCATGTATGGCACACGTTATGTGGAAGTCCTGCAGTGGGCGCAGCGGGGAGCGTATCTGAGCGAACCACTACTTCCTGAAGAGCCGTGGATCCTGGCGCAAGTCGCCTACGCGGCTCATGAAGAAATGGTGCTCACGCTCAATGACCTTCTCTGGCGACGAACCAAATGGGCTCATCTGCGCGATCTTCCTGAGGAAACGGTGCTCAAGATCGCAAAAACTCTAGGGACATGTCTTGAGTGGTCGGAGGAAACAAGAAAATGGCAAGTAGAGGACTATCAAAAGGAATTAAAACGGCATCGGATCTGATTGGCGCGGCAAGATACCTTTGTGTTCTGACCGGCGCCGGGGTCTCCGCCGAAAGCGGTCTTAAAACATTTCGCGATGCTGGAGGGCTCTGGGAAAATCACGCGATCGAAAAAGTGGCCACGCCTGAAGGGTTTTCCGAGGACCCGCGGCTTGTGTGGGAGTTTTACAATGCGCGCCGGAAATCCGCCGATGTGGCGGCGCCGAACGCCGCGCATATCGCTTTGGCGCGCCTGGAGCTAGGACTATCGCGCAAGTCCAAAAAAAAGTCCTCGCCGACCCACGGCAACGGAAACGGAACGGGCCACAAATCGCCAAAACCACTGACCCTGCTCACTCAGAATATCGACGGGCTGCATCAACAAGCGGGCAGTCAAAATGTGATCGAGCTTCACGGCAGCATCTGGAAAGTTCGCTGCACGGGATGCGGTGTGGTCTCAGGAGACTTTCCGATCGAGCTTCCGCTATTGCCACATTGCGAGGAATGTGGCAGCCTCTTGCGGCCCCATGTGGTGTGGTTTGGAGAGAATTTGGAGCCCGATGTCCTAGACGCGGCCGAAGCGGCCATCGAAGAATGTGACCTCTTTCTAGTGATCGGAACGTCCGCCGTGGTACAGCCCGCCGCCTCCTATCCGTTCCAAGCGGCCCGGCGCGCAGTCCCCATCATTGAGGTCAATAAGGAAAGAACACCTGTTTCTCAAATAGCCACCGTCTCGCTCCTTGGCATGGCCGGAGAGGTTCTCCCAAAAATTATTATCGAATAACGGCGAATTTAGCGGAAATATCGCCTTGATTTTATCGCCAACAGGTGATAGTCTCCGAGTAGGAGGGGGTTATGAAGGCACGTGATGTCAAAGTCGTCCTTTGTGGTGGTATCCGCACTCCGATAGGTCATTTTTCCAAAAGTCTCTCCTCTGTCTCCCCCGAACATCTATTCATGCTGACCATCAATGCCCTGTTGGCCAAAACCACACTGTATCCTCATGCGGTGGATGGCGTCATGGCGGGGTGGGTGGGCCAGGGCAGCCATGCTCCCAATATCGCACGAATTGCTGTATTACTTTCACATTTACCTGAAAAAGCCCATGCTGTAACGGTTCAGGCTAATTGTGTCTCCGGCATGGAAGCTATCTCCTCTGCCGCGCGGCATATCGTGATGGGTGAAGGAGATGTCTATATCGCCGGTGGCACCGAGTCCATGTCGAGTATGCCTTACGCGATCCGCGGCGACCGCAGCATGAAGGAGCTCCGTTCACTGGAAACCCTACGCGCCAACTGGTCTAGTCTGCTGGATCATGAAGGGATTGGGATCGTGGATTGTATAGAGGAAGGTCTAAACGACCCTGTCCGCAACCTGAACATGGCCGCTACCGCAGAAGTCTGCGCTCAGATGTATTCCATCGACCGCAAGTCACAGGATGCCTACGCTTTCGAGACCTATCGCCGCTGTTTAGCCGCCGAAGAGTCCGGATTCTATAAGTCTCACGTCACCCCCGTAGTCGAACATGATCAAACTCTCCTGGAAAAAGACGAGTACCCTTATCTCCGCGAAAGTTTGGTCAAGAAGCCGGAAATGTTGGCAAAAGCACCTGTCCTTTTTGAGAACTCATCTTTTTCGATGAAGCATTTCTATGAACTCTACGGTGAGTACATATTAGGCAAGCAGTACATCGAGGGACAAACCCACGCCAGCGTCACGCTATTTAATTCTTGTGCTCGTTCGGACGGAGCCGCAGCTGTCATTGTCGCCTCCGAGAAGCGAGCCAAAGAACTGGGACTAGAGATTTTAGCCGAAATTGTGGATTGGGGTTATTGGGGCATCGATCCCGCGCACATGGGGATCGCGCCAGTATTTGCAACGGCGAACGCTTTGGAACGCGCCGGCATCAGCTTTGATCAGCTAGATCACATCGAGCTTCATGAAGCTTTCGCCGCGACATGCCTCTCGATCTTTAAAGTAGGACGCGAGAAGTACGGCCATCATTGGGAAAGTAAATGGAAAGACGGAAAGTTAAATCCCAACGGTGGTTCAATTCCGTTAGGTCATCCGCTCGCCGCGACCGGGACTCGAATTGTCCTGAACGCCCTCTACCAAATGAAGCGCAAACCAGAAGTCCGCTATGCCTTAGCCACCGCTTGTGCCGCCGGCGGTCTCGGTGGGGCGATGATCATCAAAAAATACAGTTAGTTGTAGTGCCGGACGACGCGGATGACCTTGCCGATAATCTCGGTGTTTTCGTCTACAGGGATGGCTTTGAACTTCGGGTTTTCCGGGGCGAGATGAATAATCCCTGGCTTACGGACAAGACGTTTGACGGTGGCCTCTTCCTGCGCGATGCGGGCCACCACAATATCTCCATTTTTCGCGGAGTTCTGGGGGTGGACGATGACGAGATCGCCATCAAAAATTCCCGCGCCCGTCATCGAATCGCCTTTCACGCGCAAGGCGAAAAGATTTCGTGTTTCACTCATGAGTTGTTGGTTTTGTGGGACAGCTGCTTTCGTTCCAGAGGGTGTCGGAGGAACAGGCTTTTCCTCACCATGAATCGAAGACAAATATCCTTCCACTTGTTCAAAAGCCAACTGCGCCGGGCCTGCAGGGACTCGGCCGATGATGGGAATTCCCACAACACGTTGGGTCAGAGAGATGCCTCGTGAGAGCCTTGGTTTGACATCGATCAGGCCCGCGTCGGCAAGACTTTTTAAATGATATTGAACGGTTCCAATGGCGCCAAAACCCATGTGCTCCTGGATTTCCCGAAGGGTGGGGGGCATTTGACGAACGTCGAGAAATTCGCGGATAAACTTAAGGATTTTTTCCTGCGGCTTCATGCTGGGAATATACCATACGAGTGTATAACAAGCAAGTTGGTATAATTAAGTTTCGCCTCACCCTCGGCTTCGCTGGTCCCTCTCCCTAAGGGAGAGGGCGCCGCAAGGACGGGTGAGGCTGAACCCCATGAGCGCCTTCAACGAAATCGATGTCACCTGCGAAAATTGCGGAGAAGAATTTAAAGGAACCGTTTG